>DATMQL010000489.1:0-3592 GCA_035566815.1 Steroidobacteraceae bacterium
CCGATGGCGGCGCGGCCATTCCGAAATACTCGTTGACCCAGTCGGTGGGCAGCGCCGCGAGGTTGTCGATGGCGAGCTCGACCACGTGCTCGTACTCGCCCCGATAGTAGTGCGCCTGCTCGAGATAGCTCGTGCTGAGGATGCGAAGCCTCAAGTCGCCGACGCGCCGGGCGATCTCCAGGGCGCGGGTGCCGGTCGCGAGTGCCTCGTCTAGCTCACCGAGCGTGGACTGGACGGTCGTCATGAAAGCGCACACCTCCCCCAGCCGGCGATCGTCTTTCAACCGTTCGGCGAGGGCCTCGGCCTCGCGGAGGTACTCAAGCATCTGCCGGCCTTCACCGAGTTGGCGCAGCACTGGCCGCAGCTCGAGGCGAATCTTGAAGGCCTGCTCCAGCCTGTCCCGGCTCTCTGGCAGTGCCTTTAGAACATCCAGTGCCTGCTCGAACCAGGTCCGGGCATCCGACAGCGCCGATCGCGCCGCCGCCTTCCCCCCGGCCTGCCGCAGGTAGTGCACCGCCTTCTCCCGCAGCGCACCCCGGACGGCGTGATGGGCCAACCGATCGATCTGCTCACCCAGTCGGTCCCCGTACAGCTTTTCTATCGCATCCACGATGCGCGCGTGGATGTCGCGGCGGCGTTCGTGGAGTACCCCACTGTAGGTGACGTCGCGGGTAAGGGAGTGTTTGAAGGTGTATTGCAGGTCAGGAAAGAGCTGCGTCGCGTAGAGAAACTCGACAGCCTGCAGATTGTCGAGGAGACCGCGAAGCTTGTCCTCTGTCAGCCCACAAATTGCGTGTAGGAGGGTGAGCGGAGCGTCGTGTCCTATAACCGCCGCTTCCTCCAATAGACGTTTCTCGGCAGCGGGCAGCGCGTCGATGCGCGCGGCGAGCACCGATCGCACTGTGGGCGGCACCTCAGTGCTCGAGAATGGCCTAGCGAGGCGGTAGCTACCGCGCGTCCCTTCGAGCACGCCGGTATCGACCAGGGCACGCGTGATCTCTTCGACGAAGAACGGGTTCCCGCTGGCGCGTTCCATCAGGAAGCTCTTCAGGGCCAGAAGGCTCGGGTCGGAGCCCAACAGAGCGAGATGAAGTTCCGTAAGGCTCTCGCTGGCCAGGGGATTTACATGCAGTTGGTGGTAATTCGGTCGGTTCTTCCATTCGTCCTGATACTCGGGACGGTAGGTGACAATCAGGAGCAAGCAAGCATTCTGCGTGGCAACGACCAGCTCGTTCAGCAGACCGCGAGTAAGAGCGTCGTTCCAATGAAGGTCCTCGACGACCGCGACGACCGGCTGCACGCGGATCTCACGTAACAACAGGCGGGTGACTGCCTGATATGTGTGCTGACGATGCAGGGGCGGGTCGAGGGACCGAAACGGATGTTCGTCATCCAGCGCATCGAGAAGATCCAGCAACGGCGGAAGCGAGTCCTGCAACGCAGGGTCGAGCGTTAAAATCCGGTCCGATATTTTTTCACAGATCGATTGTGTGCTGTCATGGACGTTGATCTTGAAATAATGCCGAAGCAGTTCGATGACCGGCAGGTAAGGTGTTGCTCGACCATAAGAAGCAGAGCTGGTTTCCAAAACCAGCCAGTCCGCTGCGTGTTGCGAATGAAGGAACTCGCGCACCAGGCGCGACTTGCCCACCCCCGCCTCGCCGACGATCGCTACCACCTGACCGCGACCGTAGTCAGCGAGCCGCTGCGCGCGGACGAGTTGCTCCAGTTCGATGTTGCGACCTACGAAGCGCGTCAAGCCGCGTCCAGCGGCGGCCTGAAGGCGAGTTTGCGCGCCGCCAACGCCTGTCAGCGTATAGATTTGTACCGGATTGGCCATTCCCTTCACCGGCACAGGGCCGAGGGGCTCCACGGCAACGTAGCCTTCCGCCAGTTGGAGGGTGTCGGCCGTGGTAAGCACGGAACCAGGCTTGGCCATCTGTTCCATGCGACTGGCCAGATGCGCCGTCTGGCCCACGACAGTGAAGTCCATGTGCAGATCGTTGCCGATCGCGCGGACCACGATTTCCCCCGAGTTGAGCCCCACCCGGATAGCCAACTGCACCCCATGAGACCGCTGTATCTCGTCTGCATATCGGGTGACGGTCTCTTGCATCCTGAGGCCCGCATAACATGCCCGCACGGCATGGTCCTCGACAGCGAGCGGTGCGCCAAAGAGGGCCATAATCCCGTCGCCCATAACCCTGTGCACGGTGCCCTCATACCGGTGCACGGCCTCTATCATGCGGTCGAGGACAGGGTCGAAGAGCAGCTCCTGCGCAGCCTCGGCGTCACGGTCAGCAAGCAACTCCATCGAACCCTTGATATCGGCGAACAGAACGGTGACCTGCTTGCGCTCACCCTCGAGGGCCGCCCTCGAGGTAAGGATCCTTTCGGCAAGGTGCTGGGGCGTGTAACTCCTGGGCGAAGCAAATCGGCTATCGTCGGCGGTCGGCGGCAAGCGATGGCCACATTGGGAGCAGAACTTCGCCGTGGCCGACACCTCACTTCCACAATTGGCACAGGCTCGCGCGAGCGGAGCAGCGCATTCTTCGCAGAACTTCGCCTCCAAAATGTTCTCGTGCTGGCACTTCGGGCATTTCATCGCCGGCCCCCGCGGAGGAAGCGAACCAGATGCACGAACAAGTTAATGTGGCGCGTGATTGGCAACAAGGCGCACGTTCCCTTTCCGGTTACCGCGTGAGGCGCTTGAGATCACTGATAACGCCGATTTCCGAAGGCACATTAGAAGACAGGTCCAGCGGCGATGGCGTTGTCGGCCCTGTCGAGCGGGCGCTGTCCCTGTGACGGGGCCACCCTAACCGATCCTTTAGTCTTCCTAGCGAAAACCGAGCAGATGGTAGCCGGCCCTGAGGCTGTTATTGGCACACCTCGGCCAATGGCGGGGAACGAATGACGGCTTCCCACCAGGGCGGCCGATCTTCGAAGCGGTCGTGGAGGTCGCCTGTGGGGCATGAAGAGCGGTTCCCGCCGACAAGGCTGAGTGCCGGCTTCTCTATCGCGGCCGACGTCAAGCCTCGCCCTGATCACCTCATGCCGCTGCCGTCTTGCGCTTCGGCTCACCTGTCACACGGGGCTCTCGCTTCTCTTCGAGGTCGGCGTCAGGCCACCTTCTCTATCGCGGCCGATGTCAAGCCTCGCCCTGATCACCTCATACCGCCGCGCTCTTGCGCTTCGGCTCACCTGTCATGTCACACGGGGCTCTCGCTTCTCTTCGAGGTCGGCGTTAGGCCGCCTCATGATGGGATGAGAAGGATGGGGAGGCCCAATCTGTGGGGCGCCCTCGCCGCAGATTAGTTAGCGGCAGGATCAGCCGGCACTGCGAACTCACCCCACCCGTCGTCCCCGTGAGGACATTTTTCTGCCGAAGCAGAACCGTTATCTCGTTGACTGCGGTTTTCCTAAGTTCTCCGCCGCCGGTTCAGGAAACCGCAGGAACCGCGGCGCTGTCCTTCTTTCTCCAGCGGAACTCGCTACCGTCGACCCACATACGGTGCAGAACTACAGCCAGACGCCTGGCGACCGCGACGATCGCTCGACGCATCCCGCGTCGCTGGGCCACTTGCACGCC
>DATMQL010000490.1:0-11043 GCA_035566815.1 Steroidobacteraceae bacterium
AGAAGCCGCAGGAGTATTCGGACCCCGATGCCACCGCCAACGCGCGCATCGCCGCGCGCTTGCCGTACCTGTTTGCAAGCTGCCGGTTCGCGCATTTCCTCAAGTGCATGGTTCGCGACAAGGTGGGCTCCTTCAAGGAGCGCGCCGATATGGAGCGTTACCTCTCGGACTGGATCATGGGTTACGTGCTGGGCAATCCCGAGAATGCCGGCGAGACCCTCAAGGCGCAGAAGCCGCTGGCCGGCGCCGAGGTGAAAGTCGAGGAGATCGAGGGTAACCCCGGTTACTACTCGGCGAAGTTTCATCTGCGCCCGCACTACCAGTTGGAGGGCGTGAACGTCTCGTTGAGCCTGGTCTCGCGGCTGCCCTCGCAAAAGGCCGGCTGATACGCGCGCGAGCGTTAATTGAACAATCTATCCGCAATGTAAGGAATAGCGACAATGGCAGTGGATATGTTTCTGGATCTGGATGGGGTCAAGGGTGAGTCGGTCGACAAGGCCCACAAGGGCAAGATCGACATCCTCGCCTGGCAGTGGGGTCTGTCCAACACCGGCACATTTCATCACGGCAGTGGTGGCGGCGCCGGCAAGGCGAGCTTCAACGATATCACGATCAGCAAGTACATCGATGCGGCCTCGCCGAACATCATGCTCTTCTGCGCCAACGGCAAACACTTTGCCAAGGGCAAGATCATCGTTCGCAAGGCGGGCGGCGACAGCGCGCTCGAATACCTGACCATCGACTTCGACCAGGTGCTCGTCACGTCCTACGCCACCGGTGGCGGCAGCGGCGAGGAGCGTCTCACCGAGAACTTCTCGCTGAACTTCGCGAAGGTGAAACTCGAGTACACCACGCAGTCCGAAAAGGGCGGCAAGGGCACGCCGCAGGCGTTCTCCTGGGACATTTCGGCGAACTCCAAGGCGTGATGTCAGCACTCGCTTTATTCGCGAGCGGCGATCTCGCAGGTTGCCTCGCACAGCTGCAAAGCGACGTGCGGCGGCAGCCAGCGGACGGCAAGCTGCGCGTGTTTCTCGCGCAGCTGCTGATGGTCACCGGGGCATGGGATCGCGCTCTCATTCAACTCGCCGTCGCGGCGGAGTTGGATTCCGGGGCGCTTCCCATGTTGCACGCGTATGGCGCCGCCATCCAGTGTGAGCGCTTGCGGGCCCAGGTTTTCAGGGGCGAGCGCTCACCGCTGGTGTTTGGCGAGCCACTGCCCTGGATCGCCGCGCTGGTACAGGCACTCGCTTTGGAGGCGAGTGGCAAGACCGAAGCCGCCGCAACGCTGCGCAATGACGGGCTGGCCGCCGCCACGGCCACTGCCGGGACGCTCAATGGGCAGCCCTTCGAGTGGGTTGCGGATGCGGATTCGCGTCTCGGCCCCATTCTCGAAGTTATTTTGAACGGCGCCTATTACTGGGTTCCCTTCGAGCGTATCCGGCGCATCGTCATCGAGCGGCCGGCCGACGCCCGCGACCTGGTGTGGTTGCCGGCGCAATTCACCTGGACGAACGGGGGAGAAGCCTTGGGCCTGCTCCCGGTTCGCTACCCCGGATCCGAAAGCAGCACGGATGCCGCCATTTGCCTGGCACGCAAAACTGAGTGGGCGCCGGTCGGCGCCGATCATTACGTCGGCCTCGGGCAGCGCGTGCTCGCGAGCGACAGTGATGAGCTCGGCTTGCTGGAACTGCGTGAGCTCGTTCTAAATACCGCGGACTCCTGAGGCTGGCAATACCATGGCCCAGCTCAGTCTGCGCGAACGACTTCAACCCGCGTTGCTCGATCGGCTGATCGACGACGAGCGGTTGTTGACCACCTACGAGCTCACGTTTCGCCGCGAAGAGTTGCGGCGTCTCGGGATCTCCGAGCGGGAGCTGTCCGGCATACTGACGGCACACGGGCTTCGTTCCAGCGATACTGTCGAGCGCGCGGGTTCCGTCGACGATCCAGCTCTCCTGCGGATGACGTTCGTCGCGGCGGCCGGCAATGTGCCGCTCTCACAGCTCAAGGCGCTCGTATTGAAACCGGAAGGCGCGCCGCGGGGCGTGAGTCTGCAGAGTTTCTGCGAAATCGTCCCCCGTAGTGTCGTCAACAACTCCACGGAAGCGGGCGAGCTCAAGTCGATCTCCATGCGCCGGCTGCGGGAGTATGTCTGTCGCGATCTCGGCGCGCTTCTGAATTGCGCCAGTCTCGACGCGGTGGTCGACCTTACGGCGTATCCGCACGTACAGGCCTCGGTCGTAAACTTCGGCATGCCGTCGCTTGCCGGGCGCGCCGCGCGCTCGGCTGATCCGCTGCAGATTGCCGCCACGATAGAGGCGGCCATCCGGCGTTTCGAGCCGCGGCTCTCCGCGGTGCGTGTGACTCCCGAGATGGGCGAAGAAGGTAACGAGACGCATGTGCTCGCGTTTCGCATCGAGGCGCAGCTCTGGGGCCAACCGGCGCCGCTGCAACTCGTTTTGCGAACACGTATTGACGTGGACTCGGGCAGCGTCAATGTCGCCGACGCAGGTGTGGGCTAGACATGGACCCGCGCCTGCTCGAATACTACAACCGCGAACTGCAGTTTGTTCGTGAGATGGGTGCGGAGTTCTCGCGGACCTACCCGCGTATTGCCGCCCGTCTGGGCATGGAAGGCATCGAGTGTGCCGATCCGTACGTCGAGCGTTTGCTCGAAGGATTCGCATTCCTCACCGCAAGGGTGCAACTCAAACTCGACGCGCGTCATCCGGACTTCACGCAGCACCTGTTGGAAATGGTCTATCCCCATTTCCTCAGCCCCACGCCTTCGTGCGCCATCGTGGAGTTGGCGCCCGACATGAAAGAGGGCGGCGTACTCGGCGGGCACCTGGTAAAGCGCGATACCAGCCTGCGCGCGCCGCTGATCAAGGGTGAGCGAACCTCATGCGAGTTCCGTACGGCCCACGATGTAACACTCTGGCCCCTCACGGTCATCGAAGCCAAATACCTGTCGGGTTCGGGTGCGCTCTCCACACAAGGCATCGTTACGGACGGGCGGGCGCGCACCGCGATACGGCTGCGGCTCAAGGCCGCCGCGGGCGTGAATATCAAAACGCTGCCACTCAACTCGCTGACGTTCTTCGTAAAGGCAACCCCGGACATCGCACAGCGGATTTTTGAGCAGGTCACGGCGGATTGCGTTGGTGTCTACGTGCGCGGGACGCGCCCGGGAAGCAGCGTTCATTTCATCCAGCCCCGTAGCCTGCGACAACCGGGCCTCGATGATTCTGAAGCGCTTCTGCCTGTGACCCGTGCGGCGTTTCAGGGTTATCGGCTGTTGCAAGAGTATTTCGCCTTCCCAGAGCGTTATCTCTTCTTCTCTCTACACGACCTGGCCCCTGCCGTGCGCTCCTGCGACGGTGATGAGCTCGAGATCTTTATCGCAATGGATCGTGTGCAGCCCGGGTTGGAAAACGCTCTCGATGCTGCACATTTCCGTTTGTTCTGCACTCCTGCCGTGAATCTCTGGCCGCGCGCGGTGGACCGTGTGCATGTGAGTCCGACCGAGACCGAATATCACCTCGTGCCGGATCGCAATCGTCCGATGGACTTCGAGATCCATAGTCTCAAGAGTGTGGAGGGCATTGGCGCGGGAGGCGAGTCCATCGCCCAGATCCTGCCGTTTTATTCAGTGAGCCACGGCGCCGCCCGCCAGGCGGCGAAGACCTACTACACGCTGCAGCGCCGGCCGCGCCTGCTGTCGCCGCGCCAGCAACAAAGCGGGGCGCGCTCCGGCTATGTCGGCACGGAGTGTTATATCGCCATCGTCGATTCGGCGCAGCGTGCGGCGACAGGCGAGATTCGTCAGATCGACGCACAGGCATTATGCAGTAATCGGGATCTGCCGGTACAGATGGCGACCGGACAGGGTCGCACCGATTTTTCGGTCGAGGGAGGCGCACCTGTCGAGTCCGTGCGGTGTATCGCCGGACCGAGTTATCCGCGGCAGTCGCCCGGGTTCGGTGCCACAGCCTGGAAGTTGATCAGCCACCTCTCGCTCAACTACCTCTCGCTCGTCGAGCGGGCGCCCGAGACCGGCGCCGAGTGTCTCAGAGATCTGCTCGCTCTCTACGCCGATCCCAACGATGCCGCAGCGATGCGTCAGGTCGAAGGTGTTCGTGGCGTGAGCTACAACCCGGTCGTGCGGCGTATTCCGATGCTCGGGCCGATCAGCTATGGACGCGGCCTCGAGATCGCACTAACGGTCGACGATGCGTCGTTCGAGGGCGCCGGTGTTGTGGCGCTCGGAAGCGTGCTCGAGCGGTTTTTCGCCCGCTACGTTTCGCTGAATTCATTCACGCAAATGCGGCTGCAGTCGACTGCGCGGGGCGCGGTCAAGACGTGGCCAGTGAGGGTCGGATGTCGCCAGTTGATCTGAGCGCGCTGGCCCGTTTGAGGGCACAGCCCCATGGCTTCAGCCTGTTCGCCGCCCTGAGGGTGTTGGAGCAGTCGCACGCGGATCGGCCGCGCCTGGGCGAATCGCGGAAGGCCTCGGACGATGCCGTGCGCGTGGCCCAGGCCCCTCATCTTTCGTTCGCTCCGAGCGATGTGGCCGCCGTGAGCACGAACGATGACGGACAGCTCTGCCTCGAGCAATACGGCTTCGGTCTGTTCGGCCCCAACGGCGCGCTACCGCTGCATCTCACCGAGCTCGCTTACGAGCGCCGGCGGCAGCGGGACGATGGCGCGATCGTTGATTTTTTCAACCTGTTTCAACATCGCCTCATTTCGTTGTTTTATCGGGCATGGGCCGACAGTGAGCCCGCGGTAAGTCTCGATCGGCCTGATGAGGACCGCTTTCGCACCTATATCGGTGCGCTGTTTGGCCTCGCGGCGGACAGTGCTCACGATGCTGATGCGGTGCCGGACTATGCGAAGCTCAGCCGCGCCGGGCGATTTGCGCAACAGGCGCGCTCGGCGGATGGGCTCGAGGCCATTCTCACCGATTACTTCGATCTGCCTGTCGAGGTGCGCTCCTTTTCGGGCGCGTGGCTCGACATTCCACCGGATTTGCACTGCCACCTGGGTGAGCAACAACTGGGGCTGACCATGACCCTGGGTGGCGCGACGTGGCAGTGCCAGCACAAATTCGAAATCGTGCTCGGGCCGGTGCCGCGCGCCGATTTCAACAATTTCCTGCCTGGTGCGCCCGGCCTCGCCGAGTTGCATGCCCTGGTGCGGTTCTACACGAACGATGAGTGGGATTGGCAACTGCGGCTGCTGCTGCGTGACGTGGATATGCCCGGAGTGCGGCTCGGCGCCGCGGGGAGTCAGATTGGTTGGACGAGCTGGCTCGGCGCGGGTCGAGCGGGCGCTTCCGATGTGGTCATCCAGGAACGACGTGCCGGCGCGCCGGTGAATTCAAACCACTCCGGAGCTCCTCATGGGTGATATCAGTCGGGTCGCGCTGTTCGGTAAACTCAACAGTCTCGCCTACAAGTCAATCGAGAGTGCGACCGTATTCTGCAAGCTCCGCGGCAATCCCTACGTGGAGCTCGTGCATTGGTTCCACCAGATACTGCAGCAGTCCAATTCAGACATCGCCTGTATCGTGCGCTCGTTCAACCTGGACGCCGGGCGGCTTGCGCAGAATTTCACCGAAGCGCTCGACAGGTTGCCGCGCGGGGCGACTTCGATCTCCGACTTGTCGACGCACATCGAGGACGCGACGGAGCGCGCCTGGGTGTGGTCGACACTCAAGTTCGGTGCCGCGCAGATCCGCTCTGGACACCTGCTTCTGGCGATTCTCAAGAATCCCTCGCTGAAGAATGTGCTCCTCAGCAGTTCGCGCGAGTTCGACAAGGTGCAGCCGGACCGGCTCGCCGAGGAGTTCGACAAGATCGTCGCGGGCTCACCCGAAGGCGCGCTCGCGGCCACGGACGGCTCACAGCTGTCTCAACTGGCTACGCCAGGAGAGGCGAGTGGGGCGATGCCACCCGCGCAGCTCGGTAAACAGGAAGCGCTACAGCGTTTCACGGTCGACCTCACCGAGCAGGCACGGCAGGGCAAGATCGATCCGGTCGTCGGCCGCGATGAAGAGATTCGCCAGATCGTGGATATCCTGATGCGCCGGCGCCAGAACAATCCGATCCTGACAGGCGAGGCGGGCGTCGGCAAAACGGCGGTGGTCGAAGGGTTCGCGCGTCGAATCGCGGCCGGAGATGTGCCCCCGTCATTGAAGGATGTGTCGCTGCGGGCACTGGATGTGGGCCTTCTGCAGGCGGGTGCCAGCATGAAGGGCGAGTTTGAACAGCGCCTGCGCCAGGTCATCGATGAGGTCCAGGCTTCTGCGCGGCCCATCGTACTGTTCATCGACGAAGTGCACACACTGGTGGGCGCGGGTGGCGCTGCCGGGACGGGTGACGCGGCCAATCTTCTGAAGCCGGCGCTCGCGCGCGGCACGCTGCGAACGATCGGTGCCACAACATGGGCCGAGTACAAAAAGTACATCGAGAAGGATCCTGCGCTCACCCGCAGGTTCCAGACTGTCAAAATCGATGAGCCCGAGGAAGACAAGGCGCTGCTGATGATGCGCGGGATCGTGACCGCGTTGGAAAAGCATCATCGCGTGCAGATTCTGGATGAGGCTCTCGAGGCGGCCGTGAAGCTCGCGCATCGCTACATCCCGGACAGACAGCTTCCTGACAAAGCCGTGAGCCTGCTCGACACTGCTTGCGCGCGCGTAGGAGTGAGCCATCACGCTACGCCGGCCGCGGTGGAGGATTGTCAGCGTCGCCTCGAGGCGTTGCAGACTGAGTTGGAGATTATTGCCCGGGAGGCGGCGATCGGTGTCGATACCGTCGATCGCGAGGGCACGGCGCGGAAGTCGTTGGAGAGCGAGACCGCGCGGCTGGAGACGCTGCAGGCGACTTGGAAGCGCGAGAAGACGCTCGTTGATGAGATTTTGGCGTTGCGGGCGCGGTTGCGTGCGGTAAGTGGTGGCGGGACGGCTGCGGACGTAGGCCCGGCGGCCAGCGCGGCCGGCGCGGCCGGCGCGGCCGCCGCGGCTGGCGCTGATCTTGCCCGACTCAAAGAGCTCCAAACCCAACTCGCCAAGGAGCAGGGGGAGCAGCCCCTCGTTCTGCCCAGCGTGGACGAGCAGGCTGTCGCCTCCGTCGTCGCGGACTGGACCGGCATTCCAGTCGGTCGGATGGTCAAGGACGAGGTCGCGACGGTCCTGGCGCTCGCCGGAACTTTGGGCCACCGCGTCATCGGCCAGGACCACGCGCTCGAAGTCGTGGCGAAGCGTTTACAGACGGCACGCGCGGGTTTGGAAAATCCGAACAAGCCGATCGGGGTCTTCATGCTCGCCGGGCCTTCCGGAGTCGGGAAGACCGAAACGGCGCTCGCGCTCGCTGAAACTCTCTACGGCGGTGAGCAGAATCTCATCACCATCAACATGAGCGAATTCCAGGAGGCGCACACCGTCTCCACGCTGAAAGGCGCCCCGCCGGGGTATGTCGGTTACGGCGAGGGTGGGGTGCTGACGGAGGCCGTGCGGCGCAAGCCTTACAGCGTCGTGTTGCTCGACGAAGTCGAGAAGGCGCACCCGGACGTGCACGAGATTTTCTTCCAGGTGTTCGACAAGGGTGTGATGGAAGACGGCGAGGGGCGTCTCATCGACTTCAAGAACACACTCATCATTCTTACGACCAACGTCGGCACCGACCTCATCATGGGGATGTGCAAGGACCCGGAGTTGCTGCCCGATGCGGAAGGCATCTCGAAGGCGCTGCGAGCCCCGCTGTTGAAGACATTTCCGGCCGCGTTGCTCGGCCGCATTGTCGTGATCCCCTACTACCCGCTGAGCGACAACATGCTCGGCCGCATCATCCGCTTGCAGATGGATCGCGTCGTTACGCGCATCGATCGTAATCACGGCGTGGAGCTCTCCTACGACGAGGAGGTGGTGAAGCTCATTGCCTCCCGCTGCTCCGAGCCCGAGAGCGGCGGCCGCATGATCGACGCGATTCTGACCAACACGCTGCTGCCCGAGATCAGCCGGGAGTTCCTCACGCGCCTGTCGCAATCGAATCCGACGAAGGCTGTGCGCATCGGCGTGCGTGATAGCGAGCTCGAATACAGCTTTAACTGAGGTCTCGTATGAAACTGTCGAAGGAAAATTTTCACATCGGGGCCTTTACCGAGTTTCCGACGTACGTGTCAGACAACTCATGGTTCGGATTCAAGCTCGAGAAGGACGATCCGAAGGGACCGAAGCAGTCCATCGCCATGGCCTGGCTGGCTTATGAGAAGACCACAGGAGCGACCGCGGGCGCGCTCATCCTGGGCGATACCAAGTTACGCAGCAACGAGGCGTTGGTCTTCAATTTTGGCCTCTCATCCGCCGGCGGTGTGCAGGAGGAGGAGAGCCTGCGAATGATCGAGGACATCATGAACAGGCGCCAGGCGATTGCGACCGGGGCTCCTGTTCCGGGCGCGTGGAGCCCCATGATGGCGGCGACCGGTGCGATGGATTCGATGAGTCCGGGTCCGCTGAGTCCGATGAAGAGTCCGATGAGCTCGATGACCTCGACCTCGTCCTCGACGACCTCGTCGCGTGCAGTCCCCGTGGTCGGCTCGGGCAGCATTCTCAGCACACGCGGCTGGAGCCCGATGTTGAACGACGCCTTCATCATGGGCGGCGTGCATGCGGGGCACCAGTTCCATGTTGCTCTCAACAACGACGAATCCGGTTTATTCGATAGAACCAAGAATGCCGGGCTCAGCACGCGGGACAACTGGCGGCTGTTCTTCCGTGCGAACCCGCGGTCGCTGTGGGACTCGGAGCGCGGCGTGCCCCGTGTGCTGTTGCGGGAATTTATCTGCCTGAAGGCCTCGGGCTACGCGCCGAATTTCGAGAGAGAACAACTCATCTTCGGAAACAAGAAGGACGGCGCCGCGGACAAGGCCGGCTTCCGTGTGTACCTGACGGCGCTACATGAGCTCGGGTTCCAGAGGGCGGCGGAATCGAAGGACAAGCTGGCCAAGGCGGTCGCCGAATTCCTGTTCGAAGACGGCGATGCCCTGAAGGGCGCGTTCTAGGCGCGCACATGGCAGGCCATAACATGACCGGTTTCGCGTCGCCGCCACATGTCGCTTGCGGAGGCCCGGCTTTTCAGGTACTTACGGGCACAGCACTCGACATAAGGTTCCCGTACCATGGCCCGCGCGAAAGTGGCGGAGTTCGACTATTACGAGTTCGGCAAGCTGTTGCGCAGGGCGACGGATGCCGGCGCGCGCATCGACAAGGGCGATTCGCGCTGGGCGGAGTACGTGAAGAGCCATGGCATCAACGAAGTGGCGGCCACGGCTATCGCCCTGCAGAAATTCGAGGGCGCGGTTCCCGTGATCATTGCCGAGGGCAAGGATACGGACGGTCTGTACTTCTACTCGAAGAACGAAGAGGCCGCCCTGAGGCTGACCGCGATCTAGCGCGAGTCCTCTCCTGCCCGCACCCTCGATTCGCGAGGGCGCGTGGCTAAAAGCTACCAAGACACCCGCACCGTACAGCTCGAGGGCCCGACCGCTCTCAAGGGGCTAAAAGTGGCGCGTCTGTCAGGTCGGGAAGGGATCAGCCGGCCGTTCGAATACCACCTCGCGCTATTCGGCTCCGGCGCCTCGGGCTCCGACGGTGCACTGGACACAGACGGCATCCTCGGCCAGTCGGTGACCGCCGCGGTCATCACGAGTGCCAGCGGCGCCGCGCGCTACTTCAACGGCATTGTCACCGAATTCGCGCATGTCGGTTATGGCGAGCGCAGCCACGAATACCGGGCCGTCCTGCGCCCCGCGCTGTGGCTGCTGACCCGGCGCGCGGACTGCCGGGTCTTTCAGAAGAAGTCGACACCCGACATTTTCGCGGATGTGTGTCAGCAGGCCGGGTCGATTTCGTATCGCTCGGCGTTGAGCGCCAGCTACGACCCGTGGGAATACCGGGTGCAGTATCGCGAGAGCGACTTCGATTTTGTCAGCCGACTGCTCGAGCACGAAGGGATCTTTTATTACTTCGAGCATTCGGCCGGAAAGCACCAACTCGTCCTGACGGATGACGTCGGCAAGCTGACCTCGGCGAGTGGTTATGAGGAGGTGCCGTACTACCCGCCCACGGCGACACAGACCCAACGGGACCGCGACCACCTCAAATCGTGGACGATCGAAGCCTCGTTTCAGCCGGCTGCGTTTGCTTCGCTCGACTACAACTTCGAGACGCCCACGGCGATCGCGGTCGGCGCTTCCCAGGTCGCGAGCCGTAAAGACACTTCCAAGTACGAGATCTTCGAATATCCCGCCGGCGCCACCCAGCTCACCTCCGCGGGGGTCGAGCGGTTGGCGAAGTTACGGGCGGAGCGGCTGTATTCGACCCAGAGCGTCAGTCACAGCGAGGGCGATGCCGCGGGCTTAAGCGCCGGGCGCTTGTTCAAGCTGACGGGCCATCCGCGCACGACGCTCAACGTGAAGTACCTTGTCGTGTCGACGGTCTGCGAGCTGACCTCCGACCTCGCGCAGACCGGAGGCGCCGGTGCGGCGCCGGAGTCGCAGTTTTCGATACAGCTGGAGGCCGTCGCGGCGAGTGCGCCGTACCGGCCCGAGCGGGCGACACCGAAACCTGTCATCCAGGGGACGCAGACCGCGCTCGTCGTGGGTCCGTCCGGAAAGGAAATCTGGACCGACAAGTATGGTCGCGTGAAGGTGCAGTTCCATTGGGACCGTGCCGGCAAGTCGGATGACAACAGCTCGTGTTGGGTGCGCGTTGCGCAGAACTGGGCGGGCAAGAATTGGGGTGGCCAGCACGTGCCGCGCGTCGGCCAGGAAGTGGTGGTGTCGTTCCTGGAGGGCGATCCGGATCGTCCGCTGGTGATCGGCAGCGTTTATAACGCCGAGCAGATGCCTCCTTACGATCTGCCGGCGAACGGGACTCGCAGCGGTCTCAAGAGCCGCAGCAGTCTCAACGGCAGTGCCGACAATTTCAACGAGTTTTTCTTCGAGGACAAACAGGGCTCCGAAGCAATCTATCTGCAC
>DATMQL010000491.1:0-5949 GCA_035566815.1 Steroidobacteraceae bacterium
CGTACATCAAGTCAGAGGCAACCGAACTGCCCGCTCTTTACGAAGTGAAGGACGGAAAGCCGGCACTCGTGAACTTCCAGGTCCACAGCGGCACGTATGTTGTGCCGAAGGTGTTGGACCAGGGCTACCTGTCGCTCGGTAAGGAGCGCTTCTCGTTTTCGCAGCAGGGGCGGTGAGGCATGGCCGAAACCTCTGGCTCGCCAGGTACCGTTCCGGTTGCCGATCACCGTCCGGTTCCGCGTGGAGTTCTTCCGCGAGGGACGCAGACGTGGCTGATGGTGGCGCTGGCAATCGGCATCCTGGCCATCATCCTGATCGCGGGCCGACCTGAGCCAGCGGCCATGCCGACGACGACCGCCACGCAGACGGCCGCGCCGAGCGCAGATCGCGTACGGGATTATCAGGATCGTTTGCGAGGTCTCGAAGCCCGCGCGGCCCTGGAGGCGCAGACTGCTGCCACGACGCCCGCAACCCCAGCCCCTGCGTACGCGGATCAGAAGGCGCCAACGTCCGAGGATCCGATCAAGAGCGACCGACGACGTCGCGAGTACGAAAGCCTATTCGCGAGCAACGTCGTGATGAGCCGCAGGCCAGATGCCGAGCGACCAGACTCCAGCCGGCCGAATTCGAGTGGTCCGGCTGCTGCATCCGGGGGACGCGGGGAGACGAATGCATCGATCGATGACATCGCTGACGCCGTAGTACGTGCAACCACTCGAGCAACCGGAAATGCATCAGCTAGCCGAACCGCATCCGTTCTGGTGAATCCGCCCAGCGGGCCTGCGACCTCGGCGGCGCCGCAGGCCTCTGCAACGCCAGCGCGGCCGACTCAGACTGCGCCGATCAGCGCAACGGGTCCGCTTCATCGAATCCTGGAAGGCACGATTGTGGACACCGTGCTTACCAATCGCCTGGACGGCAATTCGGCCGGGCCGGTCAATTGCCTCGTGACCAACGCCGTGTACTCGCACAATGGCCAGCATGTCGTCATCCCAGCTGGCGCACGCATCCTTGGGGAGACCAGGGCGGTTCAGACGTTCGGAGAGACGCGTCTTGCTGTCGGGTTCCATCGCCTCCTGATGCCAGACGGCCGCACGTACAGCCTCGACCAGTTCATTGGCCTGAACCAGATCGGGGACGCCGGCCTGCGTGATCAGGTGAACCAGCACTATGTCTCGACCTTCGGCGCCGCCGCGGCCGTGGGGCTCATCACGGGACTGGCGCAGTTTCTCGGGACGGCTGGCGTCGGCAGTGGCGACGGCAACCGAACCGTGATCATCGCGGGGAGCGGGGTCGACACGGCGGCGCAGGCGACTACGCAGGTCATGAATCGGTTTCTGAATCGACTGCCGACGATCACGATCCGGGAAGGTCACCGGGTGAAGGTCTATCTCACTGGCGATCTGGATCTCCCGGCCTATGAACCGTCGACGGTCCAACCGTTTTAGGAGGTGTCCATGTCTCGTCGTCTATGGGCCGCTCTGCTGCTCTTCGCGGTGACTACGGTGCCGGCGCACGCGCAGCTCGTCGTGATCGATCCGGGGAACCTCGTGCAAACGGTCCTGATCGCGCAACGTGCGGAACAGATCTATGAACAAGTGCAAGCGCAATACCGCACGATTGTCCGCCTGGGGCAGTCGCTCGGCTCGCTGGACCGCTATCAGATTCCAGCGATCGGCATCACGGCGCACGATCCGGGCCGCTGGATCTTCGGTGCTCCCTGGTTGCAAGGCCTCAATACGGGGGATGCGCGCGGCACCGGCTATCTGGCGACGGCCGTTCCGCTCCTCCGTCCGGACGATCGTCTCTCGCAGCTCACGCCCGAAGCGCGCCGTGCCTTTCAGGACCAGTACGCCACCGTCGAAGTCTCCGACTCGGTCGCGATGCTGGGGGGCCACCAGGTCGCCCTCGTGCGCGACTATCACAACCGGTTGCAACAGGTGGTGCAGGCGCTCGAAGCCGACATCCTCAATCGCTCGAGCGCGTACCACGAGATGACGGCTGTGCTCGACAAGATCTCGGCGGGCGAACTGCTGGGCCGTCGTGCAGAGATGGCGTCCGATCAGTTGTTGTCTCATGCGCTGGAACAACTACTCGTTCGGAACAAGCGGCTGCGCGATACGGAGGCCGCCACGATCAACATGCAGCTGGTCACGTGGCGCGACGGGCAGGCGGTCAACGACGCATTCGCGGCGGGCACCGGTGACGCGCTGCGGACCTGGCGTCAGCCCTGAAACCTCGATTGAAGACGAAGGAGGAACGGAGATGCGTCGCCTCTCGCTCACGATCGCGCTGGTCCTGCTGAGCACGCTTCTGGTCCGAGCGCAAGTTGTCGTAACTGATCCCGCTGTGACGATCCGGAATAGCGTGACAGCCGCCCTGAACGAGTATCTACAGCGCCTGCACGAACAACAGAGCGCACGCCTCCTGCAAATGGCTCAGCGCCTGAGTCAATTGACGAATCTCGGCAAGTACGCGGTGATGGACACGCCGGAATGGCGCATCCACGACTTTTTCTCGGATGCGGTGCTCTTTGCGCGCGATTATCACGCCGCGCTGAACTATGGCGATGCGAGTGGCAACGCCTACCTCGGCATCACGATTCCCCTCGTGACCGCGTTCGATCGGGTGACCCAGTTGCCGCTCGCGGCGCAGCGCCAGTTTGCCGCCCGGCTGGCGACCGTGAACCTGTCTGACGCCACCGTCATCAGCAGCACCAACGATGACGGCCTCCTCCGGTACAACGGGCGCAAGGTGCAGGAGGCGTTTGAGGGTCTCCAACTCCACGTCACCGACCCGTCGCAGGACCAGAGCGCGACGGCGGTCCTGGAGAAAGTGAGCGGTGCAGCGCTCATCAGCGCGCGCCAGCGTCAGGCTCGGACCGCGTTTCTGACAGGCATCGTGGAGCAATTGATTGTCGATACGAAGCGCGCGCGCGACACCGATGCCGCGTCACTGAACATGCAGTTGACAACGTGGCGGGACGGCCGCGCCGCCAACGACGCCTTCGTCGCCGGGACGGGTGACGCGCTGCGCACGTGGCGACAGCCCTGAGGAGAGAGATTCCCATGCCGCCTCAACCCGCTCTGAACCTGATCCCGACAGTGCAGCAGGCCATCACGAACCTGCTGACGACGTACGAGCCTGAGTTCCTGCGCTTCGGCTACAACTTGTTCTTGGCTTTTGCGACCATTCTGATCGCCTGGCAGGGCATTTGCCTGATGTTCTCTCACGACGGCCTCAGCGAGCAGCTTTTCGACTTTGCCAAGCTGCTTCTATTCGTGTCATTCGGGTACGCTCTGATCACGTTCTACGAGACGCCGCTGCCGGGCATTGGCGTCTCATTCAGCAACCTGATCACTGACCAGGCGTTCTACTTCCAGAGCGTCCTCGAGGCTCGTGCTTTCGACAACATCTACCACCATTTCGACGACTTGTCCGACCACTTTCTGCAGCCCGACGCATGGTCCATCCTCGCGAACCTGATTTACTGGACGGTCCTCCTTTTGATCGCCTTTGCCAAGGCCGTTTCGCTGGCCGTGATCGCATTCGGGCTCATCGCGAGCGCTGTCTGCGGTCTGCTCGGGCCGATCTTCGTCCCCTTTTTCATCGTGCCCAAGCTCGACTGGCTGTTTTGGGGCTGGTTGAGATCGTTCATCCAGTACTCGTTCATTCCCGTCGTCGCCGTCGCGTTCCTGATGATCTTCGAGCGGTTCGTGTATCGGTACGTGACCACACTGCCCCCGACGATCACCCCGGCGGAGTATGGGATCTACGCCCTTCAGGCGTTTGCGGTTGTCGCCACATTCTGTATCGGCATTCTGCTCGTGCCGTCGCTGACGCAGTCGATTTTCTCCGGGTCGAGCGGCGAGAGCGTGTTGTCGAATCGCATCAGCGTGAGCCGAGTATTCGGTCGCCGCTAAGGAGCTCCACGATGGCAAGGCGCCTTCCAACTGGCACCCCTGAAAACGAACAGGTCGCATCGGCAGATGTGTCCCGATTGCTCGTGGTCGGGTTCGTTGTTGCCGGAGCGCTGGGCTTTTTGATCGGCCTGGTATGGGTCGTGTGGAACCTGATCCGCCCACACATTCTCGGGTAAAGGGACCCCCGACAAATGAACGCCACGGTTGCCGATTTGAATCCCAAGACGCTGGAGAATGCCAAGCGTCAATTCGTGGAGCTGTATGGCTCCGCCTTGGTGATGAACACGTACTTGAAGATCGCCCTGGTGCTCGTCTCCTTGGTGGCGCTTGGCCTCCTGGGGCTTGACTTCCACACCACGGCCCGTTACTCCCAAATGAAACCCCTGGTCATCCGAATTGACGACGTCGGCCATGCGGAAGCCGTTCAATACGATGCGACGCGGTACCAACCCCGGCCGCCCGAACTCCGGTACTTCCTGACGCAGTTCGTCGTGAAGCATTTCAGCCGCATTCGAGCGACGGTTCAACGAGAATACCCGGACTCTCTTCTGTTCCTCGAGCCGGCCCTGGCTGATGCCACCATCGCCCAGAACGACCAGAGCCACGTGATCGAGACCTTCCTCACGAAGCCGTCAACAGACGAAGTCGATGTCGTCGTACAAAACGTGAGCCTGAGCGAGCTGACGTCGGCCCCGTTCAAGGCAGCCGTGACCTTCCAGAAGGTCTACTACACGCCCGGTACGCGGCACGAACGAGCGCGCGAGACTCACGTGGCGCAGATCGACTTCGTGATGCGCGATCACGTGCCGAACGAGTTCATTCGAGTGAATCCCCTGGGTCTGCAGATCGCGTACTTCCGCGTCGATCAGGCATTCGAGGAACCGGGGCGATGATCGCAAACATCGCCTTTCTCGCAGGCGTCACTGTGTTCCTGGCAATCGCATGGCTGGCGGGAGAGTTGAGCTTTCTAGCACCCTACAAGGCAGCAATCTTCCATCGTCACGCCGACCTGCTGGGCGCCGCAGCCCTGCTGACATTTCTGAATCTTTGCGCTGTTTACTACAGCGTCGCCCGGTGGCTCTTCCTCCGGGACGCCGGCCGCAAACTGCAGCACCTGGATCGTCAACTGACAACCCCCGACGCGGCGCTTGAGGAACTTCGGCTGCACCTCAAGTCTTAGGAGGTTTGATCCATGTGGCGTGATTTCGATCCTCGTGAAGATCATCGTGAGCGCTCGGACCCGAGCCGGGGGAGTCGTGCCGATGTCAGGGCAGACGAACAGGCTGCCTCAAACGATCCCCGCGACGTGTTCACGCGCGATCTCGATCTCCCCCGCGGGTCTGCCCGCGAACAAGTGCGCGGCGCCAGCCGAAGCTACGAGCTCCAGGGCTCGGAGGCGCGCGCCCTCGCGACGGTTGGCGCCTTCCGTGTGGTTCCAGAGGTCGCGCTCCGGTACAGAGACGACCCTGTGCAGGGCGGTCGCATGCGCGAGCTGAAACGCCTGCATGATCTCGGCCTTGTGCGATCGATGCCCTACGTCGTCGAACGGACGCGCACCAGGCTTGTCACGCTCACCGATCAAGGTCGGGCGCTGCTGGAACATGCCCGGCGTGACCGGGATGGCGAGCCCGCTCAGGCTTTCTATGCCGGCGTCCTGAAACCGCGCGAATTGGCCCACGACGTGCGTCTGTACGGCGCGTATCTCAGGTCTGTTGAGCGACTCGACGCCCGTGGCGGGCGGGTTCGGCGTGTCGTGCTCGAGGAAGAGCTCAAACGCGAGTACCAGCGCTTCCTGCAGGAGTCCAACCGCGGTCGCCGTGAGAGCCGAGGTCAGCCCAATCGTGGCTCTGAAGAAATCGAGCAGTGGGCGCGCGAGCACCAGCTTCCTTTCATCGACGGGCACCTCCAGTTCCCGGACGTTCGCATCGAGTATGACGACCGTGATGGCCGACGAGCGGTCGAGGACGTGGAGGTGACCACACCTCACTACCGGGGGGCGCATGCGGCGGCCAAGGCTCGTGCCGGG
>DATMQL010000492.1:0-21787 GCA_035566815.1 Steroidobacteraceae bacterium
GGCCCCTTGAATAGTTTTTGCGAGTTCGCTTCCGAGGGCGTGTAGCCACGGATCTCGTCGATCAGGAAGGTATCCGACGCAGATCCGACACTCGCCAGACCCGTGAGTTCCAGCTGCAGCCACGCGGCGGTGTCCTGGGGACCTGCCTCCGTGCTCTGCGCCGTAAGCGGACGCCTGCTTATGTAGCGGCGTGCCCCGAAGCGAACCCGCCAGCAGCACGAACCGTACTCGAACCCGGCAAAACTCTCCAGCGCCTGCTTGTCCTGCAGGGAGTAGACCTCGCGGCCGAAGGCGTTCCAGTGGCCGGCGATCGGCCAGGTTCCGGACAGCTCCACCTGCTCGAAGCCGCAGATTCCAGCCTGGGAGTATTCCGCGGCGGTCAGGAGGTTGGTGGCTGTGCCGGTGGCGTCTTCGATGTTGCACTGGCTGGCCGGGTGGATCGTGCCGCGCTCGAAGCGATAGGCGAGATTGATCACCTTGTCCCCGGCCGGCTTGTACTGGATGTTCACGTCGGCGCGCTCGAATTCCGAGGCCTGCGGATTCCACTGGAAGGCGATGTTCGAGTTCCAGTTCTTGAACGCGTTGATGGTGAGCTGGGCGATGGTGTCGGATCGTGTGCCGGTCTGCGGCACCTCGTAGGGCAGTACCACGCGAGGTGTCTGAAAGTAGTAAATCTGCCCGACGGTCACGGCGAGGAACTGCCTGCCGTCATGACCGTCGAGGAAGCGGCTCGTGATACCCATGGCGACCTGGTTGGCATCGCTCACCCGGTCGGCACCAACATAGCGGTTGTTGCGGAACAGCTCCACGGGCACGAGATCCGGCAACGCCGTGTCAAACACCGGCAGCTTGTTCTGATCCCGGTACGGCGCGTACAGGTACAACATCCGCGGCTCCAGGGTGAGCTTGCGGTTGGCCGCGGCTCCCAGGTCGCGCTCGAACTGCAGCCCGGTGTCGAGACTCGCAATGGGCAGAGTGCGCGACGGGGATTTGTCTTCGCCGGGCTGCGTGTTATCCAACTCGTATTGCGTTACGCGGTATGCAATCGAGGGTCGCACGAAATAGCCGGCACCGCCGAGGTTCAGTGACGCCGTGGGCATGAAATCCGCGCGCCATCCGGTGACGCACGGCGAGACGATCCCCGGGGGCGCCGTGCAGGTGGCGATGTGACTGACATCGCGATCGAAATTCGTGATCTCGGAGTCGAGGCCGTAGTGCAGCAGACTCCCCGGTCCCCAGCCGTAGTCGGCGTTCGCCGTCAGACTCGGTACGCGCGCGTAGGGGCGGTTGGCTTCCACGAGTGTGGTGTCGATCGTCTGGTACTCTTGCGCTTCACCATCGATGCGCCAGTGATCGTTGCGAAAGGAGAGCGTCGCGCGCCGCTCGACGAAGGCGGTGCTCGTGCCTTCCGGGCCTTGTGAGAAGTCCTGGAAATATTGTGGGTCGCTGACGTTCTCGGCGTCGACGGCGAAGCGCAGGTTGTTGGTCAACTCGGTGGTGTTGCGCAGCCTGACATCGCTGCGGGAACCGCCGAAGACGGAATCGTAGGGCAGGTAATGCCATAGCAACTCGCCGTGTGTGCCCGGCTCGAGATAGCGGAAGTCGCCGCCCAGGTCGATGCCGCGCCGGCTGTACTCGATCGGCTCGGCCGTGAAGTCCATGTTCGGCGCGATGTTCCAGTAGTACGGCACGGCGAGCTCGACGCCGCTGCGCGAAGAGCTGCCGATCAGCGGATACAGGAAGCCGCTCTTGCGCTCGTCGCCGAGCGGAAAGGAGACCCACGGCAGATAGAGGATCGGGACGCCCTTGAACTCGATTTTGGCGTCGTGCGCTTCGCCCACTTTGGCGCGGGTGTCGAGCTTGATGTCCTGCGCGCTCAGGATCCATGACTGGTCGTTTGCCGGACAGGTCGTGAAGGTCACTTCCTTGAGGTTGAGAATGCCCTCGGGCGTCAGGTTCATCGTTTGCGCGGAGCCCCGTGCCGGCCGCTGCAGGAGCTGGAACTGCGCGTCCTTGAAGTCCGCTCCGCCCGTCGGGGAGTAATCACCGCCCGCGCCGAGGATGTGCACGATCGGGTCGGTGTAGTCGACGCCTCCCTGACCTTTGATGTTCTTGTGGGAATCCACATCGACCCGGTCCGCTTTGAACTGCCGGTCGCCCTGACGGATGACGACGTTTCCAGTGAAGGTGGCGTTTTTGCCGTCGACGTCGGCAACGCTGTTGTCGGCTTCTATATCAATCTTGCCGCCCGTGGCGACGTCCTTTTCGCCCTTCAGCTTTTGCGTGGACGCGGGCGGTGTCTGCGGCAGCAGGGAGGGCACCGTGGGTGACGAGCAGCTCTGATCAGCAGCTCGTGCCAAGGGGATGAGGGCGCCAAATGAGATTATGGCGAGCCAGATGGGGTTCGGACGCAGCATGAGGGGCGGCATTATAATGGCGCGCCCTCATGCCGAGGGCGCGAAAAATACGACGTTGCATGCCTGAGATCGACTCGCGACTCGCGCTTATACACGATTGGTTGGCTCGCGATTTGGGAATGAAGCCTGAACGCGTCGAGCCGGCTTCCGCTGACGCGAGCTTCCGGCGCTACTTCCGTGCGTTTAATAACGGCGCGACTTACATCGTGATGGACGCGCCGCCGGGTAAGGAAGACGTTCGGCCCTATTTGAAGGTGACGCGGCTGCTCGAGAGCCTGGGGGCGCATGTGCCCCACGTGCACCAGGCCGATACGGATCGGGGACTGCTCCTGCTGGAGGACCTCGGCGGAACGCATTACCTTTCGCGATTCAATGCGGGGGAGGATCCGGAGCGCCTGTATGGGGATGCCCTGCGCGTGCTCGCAGAGATCCAGGTGCGCGGGCGAAATGCGGCAGCGGAGCTCCCTCCTTACGATCGTGAGCCGCTTGCACGCGAGGTCGCGCTCATGCCGGAGTGGTTTCTCGGGCGACATCTTTCGGTCGGTCTCTCCGATGTCGAGTCGCGGATGATCGCGCGGACTTTTGAGTTCCTGGTCGTGGAGGCACTTGCGCAGCCAACAGTGTTTGTCCACCGCGATTTTCACTCGCGCAATCTCATGGTGGTTGCCGATCGCAACCCCGGCATCATTGACTTCCAGGACGCTTTGCGTGGTCCGGTTGGGTACGATCTCGTGTCCTTGCTGAAGGACTGTTATATCTCGTGGCCCCGCGAGCGCGTGGTGCGTTGGGTGAGCGGCTATCGGGCGCTGCTGCGCTCGAAGGGCGACGCGGGTGCGTGGCTGAGCGGCGCGGACGATACGGAGTTTCTGCGTTGGTTTGATTTGATTGGGGTGCAGCGGCACGTGAAGGTGCTGGGAATTTTTGCGCGGCTCTGGTACCGGGATGGCAAAGCGGGGTATCTGAGGGACCTGCCTCTGACGCTGGAGTATGTGCGGGATACGTGTACACGGTATCCGGAGTTGGGGGAGTTTGGGCGGTTTTTGGAGGAGCGGGTGGTGAAGGAGTTGCCGAGGGCTAATGAGCGGGTTGCGGTGGCTGCTGCGCGCGCGGCGGATGGGAAGTGATGGATAGGGGATGCGCGGCGAGGGTGGTGGCACGCGGCGGACCGCGGGTGACTCTGTGAGGGCGATGGTGCTTGCCGCTGGGCGTGGTGAGCGGATGCGGCCTATCACGGACACGTTGCCCAAGCCCCTGGTGCAGGTCGCCGGCAAGCCGTTGATTGGGTATCACCTTTCGCGTCTCGCCGCGGCGGGGATCCGTGAGGTTGTGGTCAATCTGTCCTGGCTCGGCGAGAAAATTCGCGCGGCGCTGGGTGATGGGCGCGAGTACGGCCTCTCCATCGCGTATAGCGATGAGGGTCCGGCGCCGCTCGAAACGGGTGGCGGCATTTTCAAGGCATTGCCCCTGCTGGGACCAGACCCATTCCTGGTGGTCAATGGCGATACGTGGAGTGATATCGACTACGGGCGTTTGGGGCTCGAGGACACCGCGAACGGACGCATTATTCTCGTGGCGAACCCGACGCATAACCCTCGCGGTGATTTTGGCGTCGAGGGCGACGTGGTGGTTGACCGTGAGGTTGATCGGTTCACGTACTCCGGTGTTGGTGTGTACCGGCCTGAGTTTTTCGTTGGATGTTCGCCTGGCAAGTTTCCGATGCTGCCGTTGCTGAAGAGGGCGATCGCCGCGCGACTGCTTCGCGGTGAGTTACACCGCGGCGAGTGGTGTGATGTTGGGACGCCTGAGCGTCTCGCGGCGCTCGACGCCGAAGTTCGCGCGCGGGAGGTATGAGGAGAGCCTGATTCGGGGGCCTTGGGTCTATGCGTCGCCGCCTGGAGCGCGCGGCTGGGTGCTGGAGGGCGCGATTCGGTCTCCGGGGCGTTTGGACGTACAATGGAGACCATGGCCAATCTGAAAGATATCCCCGTCGTCGAGGAAGTGGCACGGGCGCGGAGTGGCGAAAAATACGTTACGCCGCAAGGGTTTACCGCTATTCGTGACGGCATCAAGGCGCAGGGTGGCGCGACCGTCAGGACTCCTCTCTCCGGCAAGCCGCCCTGGCTCAGGGCCAAGGCGCCTTCGGGCGCCGGCTTCCAGGGCGTCAAAGCCATCGTTAAGGAGCACCGGCTCGCGACGGTGTGCGAGGAGGCGAAGTGCCCGAATATCGGTGAGTGCTGGAATGCCGGCACCGCCACCATCATGCTCATGGGCGCCGTGTGCACGCGGGCCTGTCGCTTTTGCGCGGTCGATACGGGTAATCCGCGCGGTTGGCTGGACTCTGACGAGCCGGCGAATGCGGCACATACTGTTGAGTTGATGAAGCTCAAGTACGTTGTGCTGACTTCCGTGAATCGGGACGACCTGGCGGATGGCGGCGCGGCGCACTATGCGGCGTGTATCCGTGCCATCAAGGAGCGAAACCCGCAGACGGCTGTGGAGGCGCTGACACCTGACTTACAGGGCGTGCTGAAGGATGTGGAGGTTGTCGTCGACTCGGGGCTCGAGGTGTTTGCTCAGAATATCGAGACGGTCCGCAGGCTCACGCACCCGGTACGTGATCCGCGCGCCGGCTATGAGCAGACATTACGTGTGCTCGAGCATGCCAAGCGTCATAAGCCGAGCGTTCTGACGAAGAGCAGTTTGATGTTGGGACTGGGCGAGACCGAGAAAGAGGTCGATGAGACGCTCGATGATCTGCGCGCGGTAGGGGTGGATATCGTCACGCTGGGGCAGTATCTGCGGCCGACGCACAACCACCTGCCGATCGAGCGGTTCGTCACGCCGGAGGAATTCGATAGCTTTCGTACTGGCGCGTTGGCGAAAGGGTTCCTGGAGTGTGTGTCGGGGCCGCTGGTGCGTTCGAGTTATCGGGCGGAGCAGGCGCTCAACAGGAACAATGCGGGGTTGGATAACCGCAGCCTGGCGAAGTGAGCGACAGCGGCGTCAACGCGGCCGAGCCGGTTGTCGACTTGGCATACGGTAGCGGCGTAGAGCCCGGCGTTGGGGTAGTTCGTGACGCCGTCGCGGCGCCGGATACCTCCGCGGGAGCTGCGGAAGCCGCGCGCTCAAGTGAGGCTCCCCGCGAGGGTGCGAGTAAAATTCTGCGCGACGTCCCGCGGCCCATCATCCGGCGGCTGGGGCTTGTTGAGTACGAGCCGACGTGGCGGGCGATGCAGCGGTTTACCGATGAGCGCGGGCCGGCGACGCCGGATGAGATCTGGTTTCTCGAGCATCCGCCTGTGTTCACGCTTGGTATGAATGCCAGCGCTGCTCATGTGTTGGCGCCGGATGATATTCCGGTGGTGCAGATCGATCGTGGGGGGCAGGTGACGTATCACGGGCCGGGGCAGCTCGTGGTTTATCCACTCGTCGATTTGCGTCGCTCAGGGTTGGGGATACGTGATCTGGTGACCGCGCTCGAGCGGAGTGTCATCGATCTGGCGGCGGAGTATGGAGTGACGGCGGAAGCTCGGCGTAGCGCGCCAGGCGTCTACGTTGAGGGCAGGAAGCTGGCGAGCGTCGGTATCCGTGTTCGCAGGGGCGCGAGCTATCACGGGCTCGCGGTGAATGTGAGCCTCGACCTGGAGCCCTTCGGGCGGATCAACCCGTGTGGTTACGAAGGGCTCCAGATGACCCGCCTCGCGGATCTCACGGGGCCCGCTTCCGTCGATGTCGCGGTTGACGCTCTCGAGCCGCACCTGATGCGGGCGCTGGGCTTTTCCTGACATAGTCCCCCGCTGGTGGAAGGCGCGCGGGCTTGGCGCCACTATCTTTCGGGCATAAGGGCATAACCCCTCTGTTACCGGTGGCCGGCTACAATCAGCCCCGAATTACGGGAGTGGGACTCGATGAAAACTACGAAGTGGCTGCCGCGGGCGGCGTTGGTGCTGTCGCGGGTGGCTGGGGTGTTGCCGCGGGCTGCGGGGTTTGTCGCGGCGGCGATCGTTGGGGCGGTGGTGTTTGGCGCGTCGGTAGCGTCGGCTGCTGAGGTTACGCTCCGCAACGTTTCGTACGATCCGACACGCGAATTCTACGCCGACTACAACGCTTCGTTCGTCAAATACTGGAAGGCGAAGACGGGTCAGGATGTCGTCATCAACCAGTCCCACGGGGGATCGGGCGGACAGGCGCGCGCGGTCATCGATGGCTTGCAGGCCGACGTGGTGACGCTGGCGCTCGCTGCTGACATCGACGCGGTCGCGGCGCAGGGCAAGCTGCTGCCGATCAACTGGCAGAGCCGCTTTCCGGATAACAGCTCGCCCTACACGTCGACCATCGTCTTCCTGGTGCGCAAGGGAAACCCCAAGGGAATTCGCGATTGGAGCGATCTCGTCAAGCCGGGGATATCCGTCATCACGCCGAATCCGAAGACTTCGGGCGGCGCGCGTTGGAATTATCTGGCCGCGTGGGCCTGGGCGTTGAAACAGCCGGGCGGTAATGCCGCAACAGCCAAGGATTTCGTGCGCAAGTTGTACAAGAATGTGCCCGTGCTCGATGCGGGCGCGCGCGGTGCGACGACGACATTTGTGCAACGTGGGCTCGGGGACGTGTTGATCGCGTGGGAAAACGAAGCGTTTCTGGCGATCAAACAGTTAGGCAGCGACAAGCTGCAGATCGTAGTTCCAACGGTGAGTGTGCTGGCGGAGCCGCCGGTCGCGGTGGTTGACAAGGTCGTGCTGCGGAAGGGGACGCGGGAAGTGGCTACGGCGTACCTGCAGTACCTGTACAGCAAGGAAGGGCAGGAGATCATCGCGCGGAATTACTACCGGCCGCGAGATCCGGAAGTTGGGGCGAAGTACGCCAGTCAATTTCCGAAGTTGAATCTGGCGACTATCGCGGACTTCGGTGGGTGGGCGAAGGCCCAGCCGGAGCACTTCGGCGAGGGCGGGGTGTTCGACCAGATCTACGCGCCGTGATTTATTGGCCGAAAGTCGCCCGGGCCGCGCAGGCTGCGGCGCTTTCGGCGGACGGGCGCGGCACTTCGATTTGGCGGCCGGCTACGCGCCCCGGGCAAAAAGCGTGGTTTTTGCCGGCGTGCACCAGTACGCCGCGCCGGGGGAGTCGCTCAGTCGCAGTCAGGCGCGGCGCACGGCGAACATCGGCTTTACGGCAGGTGTTACGAGGTGGTGGGCGAGGCGTTCTGCGTGGCCGCGCAGCTCCTGGGCTGCGGTGCATTCCCAATGATCGGCCCGCAACATGGGGCCGATGTAGTACAGGTTGCTCGCGACGCGGTTGCGTGAGTCGATGACGGCACCGTGGGTGCCGGTTCGCAGTCCCAGTCCGAGTGTATCGGGTGCCGCCATGCCCTGGCCCAACAGGGAGCGCATGAGTGGGTCGTGCGAACGCGCGGGGTTGTAGTCGGCCCCGGTGCAGTTGATCACGCGGTCGACCAGCATCGTCTGGATCTCATCGCTGCCGCGAGGGCGCCAGCTCACGCGGATCTTCTCGCCGACGAGCTCGAAATTCAGAAGGCGGCCGGCGTGAACATGGAGCTTCTCATCCCGTTGCAACTGATCGAGCTTCGCCAGCGTCTGCTGGGGAAGCCGGTGTCGGTGCACGTCCCAGTAAGGACGGGCGTGGCGTAGGAATCGTTTCCGCTCGCGAGTGGGCAATCGCTGCCACAACGAGGGTGCGAGATTCCGGACGCGCGTAATCGCTTCGCGCCAATCGCCACCCCGGCGCTGCACGTCGTCGGTCAGTTCGCGCACCGTGTGAAGTAGACGTCGTGCGGAGAACGAAGCCGCGCGCAACAAGGTAGCGTCATCGCCGTCGCAGCCAGCGGCGTGACGAAACGCCGTTTGTGAAGGCGGGATCATCCCGTGGCGTGAGATAGCGTGAAAAGTCACACCGTCATTCGCCGCTTCACTTCCCGCGATGACGGTATCTGCCATAGTGAGGCCGGTGCCGATGACGAGCGCCGTCTCCCCTGGCTGCAACGCGAGCTGCGAGTTCCAGGGGTCCGACACGTAACGCGGAGAGTCGTGTAACGAGCGTGTCCCCGGCAGGTTCGCGGGAGGCGGATTGCCGAGCGCGAGCACTACATCGTCAGCGACAAAGGAAGTCCCGTCGTCGAGCTCGATCCGAAATGGCGATGTGCCGCCCGTACGCTCTATCCCGCAGACCTCGCCGCGTACTCTGTGGAGCTGCACGTGAGCGGGTGACGCAGTCTCTGCGTCTAGAAGCACGGACTCGAGATACTCGCCGTACAGGGCGCGCGGCAGGAAATCGTCCTCCGTCGCGTCGGGCAGCCGACGCTGCGCGAACTTCAGAAATTCCAACGGATCGCTGGAATTCATGGACATGCGCCCCGCGGGAACATTCAACAGGTAGGGATGGGACCGCTCGGCGTAGGCGGCCCCGCGAGCCATGCGCGGAGCGCGATCCACGAGCACAATACGAGACGGCCTCCAGTAGGAGAGCCGTAGGAGGTTGATGGCGACTGAGGCGCCGCTGAATCCGGCACCCACAATGACAATGGTTCGAGGTAGTCGGGTCACGGTCGATCTTCCGTGGCTGCTGTGAGAGCAGACTAGCGGAAGACCGATATCAAGCCAGTAGCGGTACGGTGATATCTGGGAGGGATTTTGTAACCGGCCGTGTAGGACGGGGCCTGACCTTGGCGGCAGCAGGTCTCGTGGCGGCGGCCCCCGGGTGCTTCAGTCGACCACCAACTTGTAACCCGCCCCCGACGCGGTCTGCAGAAGCTGGGGCGTGGCGGGATCAACCTCGATTTTCTGCCTCAGGCGGTGCACGAGCTGTTTGAGGAGCTGGCGGTCGCCGGAATTCCGGTGACCCCAGACCTGGATGAGCAGCCGATCGGAGCTCACGGTGTGCCCTGCGTTCGCCAGCAGCATCTGGAGTAGGCGAAGCTCGAGCTTCGTGAGCCGCACTGGCTCCGCCTGCGCGATTTGCACGGTGTGTTCCTCGATGTCGAGGGTGATGCGGCCCGCCGCGAGCGGCGCTGCGTTCTCCATCCCTGCGCGCCGTAGAAGTGCCTTGATCCGGGCCAGCAGGGTTCGCGGGCTGAACGGCTTGGTCAGAAAATCGTCGGCTCCCAGCTCCAGCGCACGAACGAGGTCCTCCTCCTCGCCGCGGACGGTCAGCATGATGACCGGTACGCGTGAGCGCTTACGGATCGCCTCGCACACCTGGAAGCCGCTCATGCCGGGCATGTTGATATCGAGTACCACCAGATCGGGTGACTCGTTCTCGAACGTCTGCAGCGCGCTCGGGCCGTCGCCGGACTTGAGGACGAGATAACCCGCCTGCGTGAGCGTAAATCCGATGAGCTCGCGCAGATCGCGATCGTCATCGGCGATCAGCATCTTCATGCTGTCACCTCTGTTGGCAGTGTAATGATGAACCTGGTGCGCCCCTGCTCAGTGCGCACCATGGAGATCGTGCCCGCGTGACGATCGATGATCGACTTCACGATCCATAAACCCAGACCGAGGCCTCCGGGTTCGGGCTCTTCTCCGGAGCCGCGTTGAAAGCGCGCGAATATCGCTTCGCTTTCGCCAGCCGCGGGTCCGGGACCCTCGTCCTCGACCCACACCAGTACGTGTCCGTCGCCAGCCTCGGCGCCTATACGCACCATACTTTCTTCCGGAGCGAATTTGTTGGCGTTTGCCAGAAGGTTCACGAATACCTGTGTCAAGCGCGGCAGGTCGCCCTCGATGTAGGGTAGATTCTCGGGAAGCGTCACTTCCAGCGTCTGCCGGCGCAGCGTGAGAAGCGAACCGATTAAAGCCTGCGCGTCGTCTATGACCTCCGCAAGGTCGACGCTCTGGTGACGGATGTTGAGTTGTCCTGATTCGATGCGCACGCTCTCGAGGAGGTTGTCGATGAGGCGTGTCAGTCGTAACGCGCCGCGTTCGAGCGACATGACGAGATCCTTCTGCTGCGCCGGCTGCAACGTTTCCATGCCTTCCAGCAGGAGTTCGATGGAGGCGAGCTGTGCCGCCAGCGGTGTGCGGAACTCGTGTGAGATGTTTGCCAGCACCGTATCGCGTGCGCGGCGGACGGCTTCGAGCTCAGTCTCATCGCGAATGACCTGCACCTGCAGGCCGTCGACGATGCCGGAACTCGTGATCACCGTCGTGCGCGCATCGCTCGACGCCGCCTGGAGGTGCTCGACCGCTTTGGCGCTGTTGTTCGCACGAGCCTGCAGGATCGGGCATTGATAATCGCAGGGTCGGCGTCCGTCTTCGTTACGTGGTTTGAGAACGTCGCCGCAGAAGCGCCCAACCGCCTGCTCCGGAGTCACTCCCAACAGCCGGGCGGCCTGCGGGTTGAGGTATCGGATGATCCGGTCCTTGTCGACGGCGTATACACCTTCGACGATGCCACCGAGTACGGCCTGCGCTTCGGCTTCCCGCCGGCGCAAAGTACCTGTCAGATCGACGAGGTTACGGCGCATGTCTTCCATCGTTCGAGCGAGAGCGCCGACTTCGGCGGCGCCACCCGGCGGGATGGACGCCGAGAAATCGCCTTGTCCAAGGCGTACGGCGGCTTCGGTGAGCGCCTTCACGGGCCCCGCGATCAACTCACTGAGAATCACGCCGGCGAATACCGCCAACACCGCGAGAATCAGAGCGGTAACGAGTAGCTTGTGGGTGAGGTGGCTCGATGACGTGTCGATGGCCGCCGTCGGCAGGAGTACTTCGATGAGAGCAATCGCCTCGCCCGTCGAGGCGAAGACCGGCACGCAGGAGGCGTAGACACCTTGCGCATTGATTCGCTGAACGGCCGAGCGGCCGTCGGCGAGGGCGGCGGAGTAGAGCGGGGTGAACGCGTTGACCGGGTCGTTAGTGAACGAGCGATAGTCGATGAGCTTTACTTCGAGCCCGACCTGCTGCGTCAAGGCACGCGCGAGCTTGTCGTTCAACAGACGGACGACGAAGACGCGAGAGCCCTCGGTGTCACCGAGGGACGCAGAGGCTCCGAGCACCGGTGTACGGATGTTCGAGGGGAGCGCCATGAACGTGGCTCCCTGCTCCGTGCTGTCGGTTACGATGCCCTGCCAATCCAACGGAGGCCCGCTCTGCGTCGTCAGTTGCGTACCCGAGAAAACAGAGCAGCCGTCCATGCCGCCCGTTTCGCAGGCGCGACGGAGAATCGGCGGAATCGCATCAGTGCGCCCCTGCGACAGCAGACGCTGCAGAGTCGGCTGCTCCGCCAGCACCCGAGCGGCCGTACCTGCATCCTCAACCATGCGACGCAGGTCCTCGCGCGCCATGGCTCCGGCCAGTTGCACGCGGGCCTTCCCTTGATCGTCCGCAAGGTCACGCAGCATTCCGATCGCGGAGTAGGAAATACCGCCACCCACGAGAAGTACGATCGCGACGTGGATTGCTACGAGCCACCAGCCGAGGCTCGTCTTGCCCGGATCGGGCCATAACGTGCTCCACAGCTTTTTGAGACGCTCGAGCATTCTGGTTACCGCCGCCGATACCCCGTGCGTTCCACCAGGGTCTTGACGACGAGGGTCAGGACAGCAAGCAAGGTGAGAAGGGAGGCCACGGCGAATGCGCCAACGAAGTTGTATTCGTTGTAGAGAATTTCAATGTGCAGGGGCATGGTATTCGTGACACCCCGGATGTGTCCCGACACCACCGAGACCGCGCCGAATTCGCCCATTGCGCGGGCGTTACAGAGAATCACGCCATACACGAGACCCCAGCGCACCTTGGGAAGGGTCACGCTGAAAAACGTGAGCCAGCCACCGGCGCCGAGGGTGATGGCGGCTTCCTCTTCGTCGTTACCCAACTGTTGCATGAGAGGGATCAGTTCGCGTGCCACGTAGGGGAAGGTCACGAACATGGTCGCGAGAATGATTCCAGGAAGCGCGAAGATGACGCTGATGTCGTGGTCCTGAAACCAGGGTCCGAACCAACCGCGCAGTCCGAAGAGCAGTACGAAAATCAGACCCGAGATGACGGGAGAGATGGCCAGTGGCAGGTCGATGAGGGTGATCAGAAAGCTCTTGCCGCGGAATTCGAACTTGGCGATAGCCCAGGATGCGGCCAGGCCGAACACGGTGTTGAGGGGCACCACGACCAGCGCGGTGATCAGCGTGAGTTTCAAAGCGGCAGCCGTATCCGGATCCGCAAAGCTCGCGAGGTAGGCGTGGATGCCCTTTTCGAGCGCCATCACCATCACCGTCGCGAGGGGCGCGAGCAGCAGCGCTGCCAGGAATAGCAGCGATAGGCCTATGAAGAGCCAGCGTACCAGCGTGGTCTTGATCGACGTGCCGCCCGGCCGTGTGGCGATGTCTTCGAATGCTGATAATTGGGGGACGGCTGCCATTAGCGTGCCGACTGGACGTGACGCCGCCGGCCCCAGGCCTGCAGCAGGTTGATCGTGAGTAACATGACGAACGAGATCACGAGCATGACGAAGCCGAGTGCGGCGGCGCCCTTGTAGTCGAATTCCTCGAGGTGAATCACGATCAGCAGGGGCGTGATCTCCGTTTTCATCGGCAGGTTACCGGCGATGAAAATGACCGAGCCATACTCGCCCACCCCGCGTGCGAACGCGAGGGTGAAGCCCGTCAGGAGTGCGGGTAACACAGTGGGGAGGATGATGCGCCGGAAGACGTAGAAACGTCCGGCGCCGAGTGTCTCCGCGGCGTCTTCGAGGTCACGTTGCACTTCGAGCAGCGCCGGTTGCACGGACCGTACGACGAATGGCATGCCTATCAAGGTCAGTGCGACGGTGACACCGATCCAGGTATAGGCCACTTTGATGCCCAGCGGCTCCAGGTACTGTCCTATCCAGCCGTTCTGCGCGAAAACCGTGGTCAGTGCGATGCCTGACACCGCCGTTGGCAGCGCGAACGGCATGTCGATGAGCGCGTCAATCAGCTTGCGGCCAGGGAATTCGTAGCGGACGAGCGTCCAGGCAATGATGAAGCCGAACACCAGGTTGATGGTGGCGGCGAGGAAGCTTGCGCCAAATGAGAGGCGGTACGAGCCGATGGCGCGGGCGCTGAACACGACGTGGAGGAAATCGCCCCAGTGCATGGAGGCGGTCATGAGTATGAGTGCGGCGAGGGGCAATAACACGAGAGCGCTCAGGAAGAACGTCGTAAAGCCGAACGTCAGGCCGAAGCCAGGCAGTATGTTTGGTTGGCGCAGAGCCATTAAATGCTTTCTTGCTCGCGGCGGACGATCAACACCGGCCAGCGCGCGGACTCCAGCAGCGAGCCGAAGCGCTCGACCAGCCGTGCGACTTCGCACACGCCGAGAATCAGCATCTGTCCGGGGGCTTCCCCTAGCTGACGCGCGAGCTCGGGCGACACTTCGCCGAAACGCAGCTCGGTGCGCATTTCCAGGCCGTGTACGGCTTGCGCCTCCGAACGCGCATCTAACAGAGCACGCATTCCGTGCGGGCGGTTTGCCGTGGGCGTCATGTTCGGCATGATGCCTACGTAGACGGCTTCGGCCGACACATGTCGGAGCACGCTCGCCGACACTGCAAGCGTTGCACTCCTCACAGCCTCGTCAGCCCAGTGAATGAGGACTCGCTGTGGGGGTGAGGCATTCATCGGCAGCACGAGTACTTCGTTGGCGCCGCGCTTCAACAGCCACTCTGCCTGGTGCGCAACGTCAGGTTGCGAGGCTATGACGGTGGTGCCGGGAAATAACGCGCTCTCGCCGCACTCGGCGTTAGGGACTCCCAACATCGGCTCGACCCGGGCGGAGATTCGCGTCTTCATGCGCGAAGCGAGTTCCACGAGCAGCGGCTGCTGCGTCAGTGCGACGGCTAGCGCTTCGTTCGGCGCGCAGACTGTGAAACTCGACAGGGGCGTTGGCAAAACGTGCACGCGACGGACACCGATCGCAACGGTCTGGCCGTGGACCACCTGAAATGCGCGTTGCTCATGTTGAGTGCGCGTTACTTCGAGATACGGACTGCCATCACCATTGGAGTAGGCAAGCGCCAGTGCCTCGGGTCCGCCTTCGAGGCGAACCCGCATGCGCTCGAGTGCGCCGGTGAAGAGGATCTCATCCACCGCCCCGCGGGCTAGATAGCCGGATGTCAGACTCTCCCTGGTTGGTGCAACCTCGATTTCCTCCGGTCTCACTACAGCGACGACCTCGTGTTCACGCGCTCCGTGTATGGGGGTCGCGGAGCGCGCGCTCACAGGGCGCTCGCCAAATCGGATGCCTTCTTTTGTCTGTCGCGCGAGGATCAGGTTCGCGGCGCCGAGGAAGGTGGCCACGAAGCGCGTCGCCGGACGTGTGTAGAGCTCGTTCGGCCGACCCATCTCGAGGAGGCGGCCGTGATTCATGACGCCGATGCGATCAGCCAGTGCGAAGGCTTCTTCCTGGTCATGCGTGACGAGCACGGTCGTAATGCCGAGCTCGCGTTGTACCTGACGGATGGTCCGGCGCAGCTCTTCGCGGATTTTGGCGTCGAGTGCTCCGAAGGGTTCGTCCAACAGGAGAACCTCGGGCTTATGTGCGAGTGCACGCGCTACGGCGACCCGCTGCTGCTGGCCGCCCGAGAGCTGCGCCGGGAGCCGCTGGTCCATGCCTTCGAGGGCGACCAGGCGGAGCAGCTCCTGCCGTCGCTGCCGCCGTTCGCTGGCTTTCACGCGCCGTACGCGCAGCGCGAATTCGATGTTTTCGGCGACCGTCATGTGACGGAAGAGCGCGTAGTTCTGGAAGACCAGGCCGACGCCGCGGCCGCGGGCGGCTACATGGGTAACGTCGCGACCGTGCAGGGCAATCCGACCGTGATCCACACCGGACAGGCCGGCGACGGCGCGCAGCAGGGTGCTCTTGCCGCTGCCGCTGGGCCCCAGGAGAACGAAGAATTCGCCGTCGCCGATGTCCAGCGAGACATCATTGACGACCGGAACGCCCTGGTAGCGCTTGGTCACCTGATCGAGGGTGATGGACATATTTTCCGCAAAAGGTGCGACCGCAAAACCGACAATGCTACCGGCCACTGGGCCTTAGCGTCAGTGACAAACGGGTTATAAGGTTATAAGAGCGGACGCTGGCGCCCCAAGGGGCACCGGGTCAGATGATCATCAGAACGCCTTCGGTGGCCTTCAGGTCGGTGGCGAGGGCAATGACCTGTTCGCGGCTCTCGGCGCGGATCATGTAGGAAATGGAGAGGAAATTGCCGTTTTCGCTGAGCCGCTCGGTGACCTGGTCGGGGTCCAGGGTGGGGGCGTGGCGGAGCATGACGGCGTGGACGCGGGCGCGGAATTCGTCCGAGGGGCGGCCGACGACTTTGATGGGGTAGTCGGTCGGGAATTGCAGCAGGGAGGGGGTTTCGGTTTCGTCTACCACGGGGTACCTGACAGCTCGCGTTTGTAGCTTTGCAGTTCGTCGTAGATGCGACGCCATACCGGGCCTGGTTTCCCTGAGCCTACAGGATGCTCGTCGAGAGTGGTCACCGGCTGCACTTCCCGGGTGGACGCCGATATCCAGACCTCATCCGCGGCACGCAATTCAGCCTCGCTCACGGCCGTGGAGCGGATCGGTATCCCGACCCGGGAGGCCATTTCCTCCATGACGCCTCGCGTCGTGCCGGGAAGAATCTTGTGTGATCGCGGTGGTGTCCGGATCTCTCCGTCAATGACGACGTGCACGGCTGAGGAGGAGGCCTCCATCAGGCTGCCCTCACGGAGGAGGATCGTCTCGGCGGCACCGGCATCGACCGAGAGTTGGCGCAACAGTATGTTGGCCAGTAGCGAAACCGACTTGATGTCGCATCGAGCCCAACGGGTGTCATCGGTCGTCACGCATTTGACACCCCTGGCGAGGACGGCCGGAGACGCGACCGGAAGTGGCGCGCAGAAAGCAAACACAGTGCGAGGGATATCCGGCAGAGGCGCGTGATTTCTGCCTCGCTCGGCGCCACGTGTCACTTGCCAGTAAACATACTGATCGACGACGCCATTGTGGGCTAGCAACTTCCCGAGGATCTCGTGCCACTCCTCGTGCGTGTGTGGGTCGCGCATCTGCAGCTCGCCCAGACTCCGTGTCATCCTTTCGCGATGCGCCTGGAAACGGAAGGGCCGACCTGCGTAGACGGGCATGAGCTCATAGGCTCCGTCCGAGTACAGGAAGCCGCGGTCCAACGGCGATATGCGAGCCTCTTCGAGAGGCAACTCCACACCGTTCAGGTAGCAAATTGGAAATGGATCGGCCACGAATCTCCTCTCTCAAACCACAACCGGCATGCTTTTCGCGGGGAAAAGCCGCGCCTTTTTCCCGCGTGCGCTAACAGCTACTCGGCGCGCTCGCGGCAATCGCCGCAGGCGCATTGCCGCCAATAGACCTAGTGAAACCAGAGTCTCATGCTATCGGTTGCGCGTGTCCACAATCCGCCGGTCGGAACAGCGGCCAAGGGCACCAGGGGGGCGCGCGCGACGACTTCTCCACCGGCATCCGTCACGGTGAGCTCGCCAACCTGCTGGCCCGCGGCCAAGGGGGCAATCAACGGCTCCTGGGTGATCTTTGCGGTGGTCGTCAGGCTCGCCGATTGCCCGCGGCCAATAGTGACGACGATGTCGTTTGCAACACCGACGGCCGCGTAGTCGTTTTCAGACTTGTAGACACGCGGCTTCAACACAGTGTCGTGAGCCTTCTTGAGCATCGTGGTCTCGTAAAACGTGTAGCCGTAGTTCAACAGGGCCGAGCTCGCGTCCTCGCGGGCTTTGACACTCGGCGAGCCCATGACGACCGAGACGAGGCGCATGCCATCACGTTTCGCGGAAGTGACGAGGCAGAAGCCGGCGCTGTCAGTGTGGCCGGTCTTCAAGCCGTCCACCGTGGGATCACGGCTGAGCAGTCCGTTACGGTTCTGCTGCTTGATGTTGTTCCAGAGGAACTCGTGCATGCTGAACAGTGGGTAGTACTCGGGGAAGTCGCGGATGAGCGCCTTGGCCAAAATCGTCATGTCCCGCGCCGTCGTGTAGTGATTCGGTGAGGGAAGGCCGTCACTATTCTCGAAGTTGCTGCCCTTCATACCAAGACGTTTGGCGTACTCGTTCATCATCTGTGCGAACGCGGGCTCGGTGCCGCCGACACGCTCGGCCAGCGCGATCGTCGCGTCATTCCCCGACTGAATGATCATGCCCTTGATCAGGATGTCGACCGGGATCTGGGTGCCGACCTGTACAAAGGTGCGTGAGCCTTCCGCGCGCCATGCGTGCTCGCTGATGGTGACGAGATCCGCCAGCTTGAGCCGGTTTTCTTTCAGGGCCGTGAAGACCACGTAGGAAGTCATGAGCTTCGTCAGGCTCGCCGGCTCCATGCGGTCGTCAGCGTGATCTTGTGCGAGTACGCGTCCGCTCTGGTAATCCGAGAGGATGTAGGCGCGCGCGTTGACGTCGGGCGCCTTCGGGATTGGCGCCGCGGCGTAGGCCCGGTCGAGTGTGGAGAGTCCCACGAGGGACAACAGAGCAAGCAGAGCGGTGGACGAGCGAAACATCCGTAGAAATCCCCCGAATTCGCCGGGAGACAGGCTCCCTGGCGAGTGTGGTTAGCGATTGGAAGGCGGCGATTCTAGCGAAATTGCCGTGATCACGCCCGTGTCCGGTTCTCATGAATAGTGCTGTAACCCGTCAGGCTCCTACGACGGTCGCGATTTTTCCGCGGCCGGCGAGCATGGCGATCACTGTCACCAACTCGGCGGGGTCGACGGGCTTGCTGATGTGCACCTGGTACCCGGCGTGAAGGGTGCGCTTGCGATCCTCGTCGCGCGCGAGTGCGGTGAGTGCGATGGCAGGAACGCGTCCGGCGGCGCCAGGCATCGCGCGCATGTGCTTGATAAAGTCGTAACCGTCGCGATCGGGCATGCCGATGTCGCTGACGACGACGCTGACTCCATGGTTTCCGTCTATCGCCTTGAGCCCTTCGGCGGCCGAGCTCACGGCTACGACCTCCGCCCCACGTTCCTCGAGCACCCTTCGCGCGAGCGTTCGAGCGTCCGCTTCGTCGTCGACAATGAGGACGCATAACCCCGCGAGTGGTGAGGCGTCGTTTTCCGATGCGGCGGAGGCGCAGTCGAGCGATAGGTCAGAGGCCTGGTGGCCTTCCGCAAGTGGCAGGCAAACGATGAACGTCGAGCCCTGGCCCTCTCCGGGACTGTGCGCCTCCACCGTGCCCTGGTGCATTTCGACCAGGCTTTTGACGATGGAAAGTCCGAGTCCCAGGCCTCCGTGGCGGCGTGTTGTGGAAGCGTCGGCTTGTCGGAAGCGCTCGAATACATACGGGAGGAAGCTCGGGTCGATGCCCTGTCCGCTGTCGCTGACACTGATCTCCACGCTGCGGGTGCCCTTTCGATCAACCTCACGCGCGAAGATCGTGACCATGCCATTCGCGGGGGTGAATTTGATGGCGTTGGTGAGCAGGTTCCACAGAACCTGCTGCAGCCGTCCCGGGTCGCCGTTAACGGCACGCGTAGGCTCGACCGCGGTGTGCAGACGCACATTCTTCGCATCGGCGCTGGGCTTCACTCCGGCAACGGCTGCGTCGATCACGGCCGACAGATCCATCCTTTGCAGTTCCATCGCCAGCTTGCCCGACAGAATCCGGCTCATGTCGAGCAGATCCTCCACCATGCGCGCCTGGAGTTTGGCATTGCGGTCAATGACCTCGACGCCCTGCGACACGGTCCGGGGGCTGCGATCCTGGCGCAGGATGCTGGCCCAGCCCACGATGGCATTCAGGGGAGTGCGTAACTCGTGACTCATGGTCGCGACGAACTCGTCCTTGAGTCGGGTGGCCCGCTCGGCTTCGGCGCGCGCGGCGCGCTCACTCCGGAAGCGCTCGTCAAAGCGCCGGCTGATCAACGCTGCGGCGCCCACGAAAAACAGGCTGAGGAGGACGGTGGCGACGAGGACACCTTCGCTGGAGAGGCGCGCCCGGTACTCGCGCCGCCGATGCAACTCCAGCAACTCACGCTGGTCGGCCTCCAGTTCCAGGGCCTCACGCCGGAAATCCTCCATGATCTGGCGCCCCGATCCGTTGGTGAATGCGGCCGGCGCTCCGAGATGCTCACCCTTCTGTATCAGGTGAATCGCCTGTTGCATCTGGTCGAGCTTATCGCCGGCAAGTTGCGCCAGGTGACCGATGGCGTCCCCGGTGGACGGCTCGCTGCTGCTCAGACGACGCAATTCGGTCAAGGCGAGGCCGATCTGTGCGATGGCCGCGTCATACTGGTCGAGGTAGGTCGTGTCCTGGGTTAAAAGAAAGCCGCGCTGGTTGGTTTCCGTGTCCGTGAGCGAGGTGTTGAGATCGTGAAGAGTCTGTAGCACATCGTACGAGCGCTGCACGCGGGCGCTCGAATTCGCGAGAACGCTCATTTCGATGTAGCTCACGAACCCGATGGCCAGGATCGCCAGCAATGCGCAAAAAAACGCCAGTACCCACAGTGGTCTGCGCGGGGGTTGCGACTGGGTTGTATCTGCGCCGGCGTTGCTCATGGGCGCTCCCGTTCGCCTCAGTCCATCGCGAGTCGGGCGCCGGCGAAGCCGAGGGTCGCAAGCCGGGCCGACAGTTGATCGAATGCGGCGACGTCGTTGATGGGACCTATGCGCACTCTGTACAGCAGGGGCTTGTCATTTGCCGGAGGCGCGATGAAAGCGGTGGCGAGGCCGGCGGCGCGCAGGCGGGTGATCGCACGCTCGGCATTGCCCTGATCGGCGAACGCGCCTGCCTGTACGTATAGCGTCGGCGGCGGAGTTTCCGAGGTACGAGTAAGATTATCCGGCGTGCCACCCGGCTCGAGTGCTCGCACTTCCACGAAGGTAGTGCCGTCGCGGAGCATGTCTAACTTCGCCGCCGCGGTGTACGAAAGGTCGATGAGGCGGGTGCCGACAAACGGCCCGCGATCGTTCACCCGAACCGTGATCGTGCGGCCGTTGCGCAGGTTCGTAACGCGTACATACGTCGGTAGCGGCAGAGTTTTGTGGGCTGCCGTCATGGCGTACATGTCATAGCGCTCGCCACTCGATGTACTCACGCCGTGGAACGTCGGTCCGTACCAGGATGCAACACCCCGCTCCACATACCCGTCGGATGCGCCGAGCACGTAGTAGCGTTTTCCCATGGCGGTGTAGAAGGGCGGATTGCCATGCGCGCTGCGAGGCTCGACGCGCGGAACCGCGTCGGGGATCGAATTGATGTCGAAGGGCGGCGGTGGAGTTGGCTCGATCGGCGCAGGCAAAGGGCGTTGGGCTACGGGGCGCCCGAGTGTCGAGCAGGCGGCGAGCACGCACACGAGAACTGTTATCAGGCCCGCGCGGCAAAAGGCTCTCACTGCTGCGCCTCGTGGACGCGTTGCGCGATGGCTTGCGCAAGGTCGTGAACCGACATGGCGTAGCGGGCGCTGCCGTTGTAGCGGGTAATCACGTAGAAGTTTTTGAATCCAACGCGGTAGGCGGGGCCGTCCTCCTGTTCCGCCGCGATGAGCACCGCCGGGGTGTCTCCAGGTAGAGACAAGTCAATTTTCACGCCGTGGGCGTTGAGGCTGTCGACCGTCTCGTTGAGGTCGAGCTTCCCGGGGTTGATCTGAAACGTCGGGTCCGGCTCCAGGCGAGCCTCGGCGATGACTGGTCCCCCGCTGTCCCAGCCGTGCTCCTGCAAGTAGTTGGCAACGCTTGCAATGATGTCGTCCCAGTCGTTCCAGAGGTCGCGCTTGTTATCCGTGTCCGCGTCGATCGCATAGCGGCGGTAGGTGGACGGCATGAATTGCGGCGCTCCCATAGCTCCTGCATAGGACCCGGTTGTGGTGAGCGGGTTCAGTTTGTCCTCGTTGGCCAGGAGGAGGAACTGTTCCAGTTCGCCACGAAAGTACTCGCTGCGAGGAGGGTAGTCGAAAGCAAGGGTCGCAAGGGCGTCCAGTACCCGGAATTTGCCGGTGGAGCGCCCGTAACGGGTCTCCACACCGATGATGGCGATCAGGTATTCGGCCGGCACGCCGCGCTCGGTGGCGACCCGCTCGAGCGACTGGCGGTGATCGGCCCAGAACTGCACACCCAGGTCGATCCGCTCCGGGGTAAGGAAGTGATCGTGGTACTCCCACCAGGGCGTGACCTTTTCGGCGGGACGGGTCATGAGCTCAATGATTTTCGGTTGCGGCTCCGCTTTGGCGAGCAGCGCAAGCACGGCTTTGCGCTTGAGCGAATCACGGGCGACCACCTCGTTCACGAAGCTGACGATTTCCGGACGCTTGAGATCAAAGCCCCCGGTGCGGTGATGGTGCAGTGCAATCGCGGGCTGCGCAGTAAGGGGCGCGAGAACGATGGCGAGCAGTAAGGCGAGGCGTCGGTTCAAGTCTGT
>DATMQL010000493.1:0-8318 GCA_035566815.1 Steroidobacteraceae bacterium
CGCGCGGCCTGAGTCGGAGAGAACGCGTCAATCACCGGAGGCAGCAAGATTCGCCGTAGCACCTGGTTTGCGGTATCTGCAACAACAATCGCGCTGGAGGGCGAAACCGCCACTCCGGCCGGCGTGAAGAATCGCGCAACATTGCCCGCTCCATCGGTCAAGCCTCGATCACCGGTGCCGGCCAGAGTCGTTACCGCCGAGGAACTGCCGCCCGCGATCAAAGACGGATCGACCTGCCTGATCAGCGAGTTGGTCGAATCAGCAACGATGATACGGCTGTTGCCGTCGATAGCAATACCCGCCGGGTCCGCAAACCTGGCCTGAGTCGCGCTGCCATCCGCGAAGCCGTGATCCGCTCCGGTCAGGGTGACGACCGTGCCGCTGGGATCGAGCCGGCGAATCCGCTGGTTGCCGGAATCGGCCAGATAGATGAACGCGGTCAGCCCGTCGACCGCCACTCCGATTAAGCCATTGAAATGGGCGCTCGGAGAGTCATTCGAGCTGACGGTCCCGTCTCCGGCCACGCTGCTGACCGTTCCGCTTGTCGAGATGAACCGCACCGTCGAGTTTCCCGTATCGGCCACGTAGAGGTTGCCCTGGTTGTCCACGGCAACGCCCTGAGGTGCGTTGAAGCGGGCCGAGGCGGCCGCCGGTCCATTTAACAGGCCTGACGTTCCATCCCCCGCCAGCGTGCTGACCGTTACATCGGTCCCGATCTTTCGGATGCGATTGTTCCCGGTATCTGCTACGTAGACGATGCCCGTTGGATCGACGGCGACTCCGCGCGGATTGTTGAAGTGGGCCGAGGCGCCGGCCCCATCGGCGAATCCTGCAGTCCCGTCGCCGGCAAGCGTCGAGACGGTCCAAACGCCAGATTGATTCTGCACTTTGCGGATCCGGTTGTTGCCGGAGTCGGCAACATAGATGCTGTCGTCCGCGCCGATCGCCACTCCAGATAGACCCTGGAACCGCGCAGCCGAGCCCGCTCCATCCGCTAATCCGGGAGTGCCGCCAGCTCCGGCGATTGTGGTGACCGCCGAAGAAGTCGAACCCGGCGGGTTTACTGCGCTTACGATAAACCCATTGATCAGGCTCTCGGACTCTCCATCAGAGAAGCTGGCTACCGGAGTCTTTACCAGAACCGTCCTTGGCGCGAGCGCGGCGGTCGCGGAGACCACGACATTCGCGGTCGCGGCGGTGTTGCTGGTTACGGCGATTGGGCCGGCCGTACCGGGCGCGGCCCCTCCTACGGACACCTCTCCTCCAAACGACGCCATTGTCTGGCCCTGCTGCCAGTGAGTGTTTAACCCTTGAAGTGTTACAGTCAGGCTTTGACCCTGCTTGGCCGATGCCGGGCTGATCGACTGCAACACTCCCGCCGTCCCCTTCACGATGCCGCCGCCGTTAACGATTAGCCGGTCGCAGGCAACCGAGCCCTGAAGCAAAGAGTTTCCGTTGACGATCACCTGGCCCGATGGAGCCCGCACCACTGCAAAAAGCGACACACCGCCATTGAGCGTGACCCCGCCTGATGCGACCTGGAGCGTCAGTGACAGCGGGTTGGTGGATGTCCCGGCGTTGCCGTTGAAAGTGACGTGTTGCGCCACGGTCAGCACAACCGGCCCGATTATCTGGAGACTGCCGCCCCCGTTTATCGTCAACTGGTTCAGATTGTAGGCCGAGGGCTGCGTCGCGCCCGCGACTCCGAAGACAAAGCTGCTACCGCCGTTTGCTGTAAAGTTGCGATAGGTACCAGGCGGAACCGTTTCAGCACCCACATTGCCGTTCAAGGTAAGATCCCGCAGGGTTGTGAAATCCCCCACGCTCTGCCCCAGGCTGTTTATGGCAACATCGCGAGTCCCGGTGGAAGCAGGAGGGGCGGGCACGGCTGGGATTGTGATCGGATCAACTCTGGTGACTAGGCGGCCCAGAGACGACCCTCCATTGAGGGTCACGTTATAATTCGACGGCGACGTACTGCCTGTCCCTTGGACAGTTCCGCCGAAGGTAGTATTGCCGTTCAGCGTCACAGTAGGTGTGCCAGGGACCAACAGGGCAGAGGTCACGACGGCGCCGCCGTTCAACGTCACGCTTTCCCCGGCCAACTGCCGCACGGAGCCCTCGACGCGGCCATTCAAAATGGGAGCGTGATTGACGGTTGCGGCCTCGACCTCGGCTTCCTGGGGCGAGATATCCTGTTGTCGGGACGTGGCGAGGCCCGCTGCCGAGCTTGAGCCCGCTCTGGCCGGCAACCCCGAAGCCCGACCGGCGTGTGCCAGCGGCGCCAGCGCCTGAACAAGGATCGCAAGCGCCACCACGACTGATAGCAGGCTGCCGGTCTGCGCCGATAACCATCGACAGCAGGGCTTGTAGACCAGCGCCAGCGATCGGCGGCGGTTCGGAAGGCTTGCTCGATCCATGCCCCGTCGTATCCTGATTCGGCCTTGCATTCTATGTGTGAACTCTTGGTTGCTTTGGCTCATCTCGTCCTCATGCATTTTCTTCATTCGATTTCATTCGACGCACACTCGAAAGCTAAAGATATTTGCTCATCGCCAGCGTTTCATGGGCTAGTCACGGTCACGGTTATGCTTCCTTTTGCGGGACCCGCCGGATCGACCTTGATCGTATACGTGCCGTTTTGGGCCAACGTCTGGCTGGCCAGGCCGAAGCTGGGCGCGTTCGAGTTGAAGGAGGTCACAACACTGTTGTCCGGCGCGATGAGCGATACAAGAACCGTGCCGATCGAGTTACCTGACATCTGTACGGTCACTTGTTGCCCCGATGTCCCGCTGAACGTCAAAGCGGCGTTTTGACCCGGCGTGGTTATAGCCACCTGAACGGGCGACCCTCCCGGCGTTATCGTTCCGGTCACATCCACCGGACCATACAGATTCAGCGTTACGCTGCCTGTGGATGCGCCGGTTGGGGCCACCAATACGGTGTAGGTCCCCGTCAGAGCGAGGGTCGTCGCATCGATGAATGGAGGCAGCAGAACAATGCCGCCTCCGGGCCGGATTCTATTCGCTACCGCAGCAGCGGCTCGATTCCCCGGCGATACGAAAGTCGAGCCGACAACCGCACTGTTGGGATCGACAATCTGGATGGTCGCGGCCAGGCTGGAATGACTGGGCAGCAGGCTGACTCGCTGTCCGGCGGCGGCGGTGAAAGTCAATCGCGCCGCCTGGCCAGGTGTCGTGATCGTCACAGTCACTGCGGGGCCATCGATCGAGATCGTGCCGGACGTATCGACGACGTTGTACTGGATCGCGCTGAAGACTCCGATGCCGCCGATTGTGACCGTTACTGTGTATTCTCCGGCGGCCTGCAAGGTGACCGGCCCTGCCAGCGGAACGTTCCCCTGGGCCACCACAGTTCCGTCAGGCGCCGAAACCCTTATCGTGCTGACCATCTCCGATCCGTTGGATCGAAGGTGTCCGCTGGCAAACAGACTGATGCGCTGCCCGGCGCTGCCTGTAAAGCTCAAGATTATCTGCTGCTGCGGCGGCGGCGGAACGATGATCGACGGAAACACGGGCGCCGCCGTCGCGGTGGAACTGGTTATGATCTCATAAGACGGAATGCCGGCGTTGAGAGCACCCACGCCGGTGCTCGTCAGCGAGAACGTGACGCTGCCGGTCGCCTGCCCGATGGGCGCCACAATTACCGTGTAGGTCCCGGTCTGCGGCAGGTTTCGTATGTCTATCGCAGTCCCGTTGGTGTTTATTAGAATCGGATTCGAGCCACCTGTCACATCGGTCCCGTCCGGATTCTGTATCGACAGATTGAAAGCGCTCATATTCAAAAAAGTGATAAGCAACTTCACGTTCTGACCCGCACTGCCGGTAAATTGCAGCCTACCATTCTGACCGGGAATATCGATCGTCTCGCTCACCTGGCCGCCATCTATTGTGATCGTCCGGACTACATCGGTGGGACTCGACAGGGCGAGTTGGGCGCTTCCAGTTCCTTGAGAAGCAGGATTGATCAGGATCGTATACGTTCCGGTCTGAGGAAGGCTGGCTATCGACATTACCGCTCCGTTAGCGTCAACAGCCTGAGAGAGTGCGCTCGATCCATCCTGAGCAAATATCGTCACCGTGCTGCTCGGAATGGTCACATTGCTGATCGTCAAGTTGATGTGCTGACCGGTAGATCCACTAAACGCGAGCCGGACCTTTTGGCCGGGCGTACCAATCGTCACGCTGACCGGAGGTCCGTCTATCGCTATCGCGGCGCTCACGTCGGCAAACATACTCACGGTTATACTGCCGGTCTGAACGCCGGAGGCGCTTATCACGATTGTATAGTTCCCGGTTGCGGGTAACATTCCAAGCGCCTGGACGGTGGAACCTGTAAAACCGGACGCAGAAAGGACCGATCCGTCGGGATTGGTGACCTGGACCGTCCCGCTCTGGATGGTCGCAGTGGCGATTTGCAGATTTACAAATTGGCCAGCCGTCCCGTTGAAACTCAGCCTGATCTTCTGGCCAGACGTTGTTATCGTCTCAGTACTAGCCGGGCCTCCGATGCTGATCGTGTCTGTGACGTCGGTGACGGTATAGGCCGTCAGATTCAGGCTGCCCGGACCCTGGTTGACCGGGACCACTCTGACCAGATATGTCCCGGAGACCGGCAGGTTGTCGGCTTCGAGGAGGGCATCAGATCCCGTCACAATGCTCGCGAGCGTCGTATTACCGTCGGGCGTAAGAATGGCAACGGTACTTGTGACCGTCATCTGGCTGGTCCTGATGAACACGTTCTGACCCGCGCTCGCATTGAGCATCAATTGCGCGGTTTGAGAGGGCGCAGCTATCGAAACGGCTGTCGGCGGGCCGTTAAGGATCAGCGTGCCGTTGATAACCGGCTCGAATAGTCTCAGCGTGGCGCTCGGCGTGGCGGCGCCCACCGGTGTGCACGTTATTATACTAGCGCCTGAGGATGAGACGGTCTCGAAATCGAGCGTAAAGTCGGCAAAAACGAATTGATCATTGGAGTCGGCGACAACCTCGATGCCCCCAGTAACGCCGGTCAGACTGAATGACAGTCTTTGTCCGGCCACGGCTGTATATGTGAGTCGCTCGACCTGTCCAGGCGTACGTAGTGTCATGGCTACGGGAGGCCCGTTCACGGTGATCGAAGTATTGATGTCGGTTGACAGGCCCAATGTCAGCTTTGCGCTGCCGGTACTGGACCCTGCGGGGGCGATAAAGATCGTGTATGTTCCGGAATCCGGCAAGACTGACAGTTTAAACGTGTTGCCAGGTCCCGTGGTCTCGATGAACGCCTGTCCATCGGGCCGATACACTCGGAAAGTGCTAGCTGAGATCGTTACCGCGCCATAGTCCAGCAGGAATCTCTGTCCAGCGACGGCATCAAAAACAATAAGAGCGATCGTGTTGGGACTGCCAAGGGTGACAGTCTTGACATCGCCCGATGCCATCCTGCCCGTTACGGCCACGTCTGTTGCGGCGTAGGGCGGGGGAGGAACAAATAGGTCATCCGTGCTCGTAGCCGTTCCATTCGGCGTGGTGATTGAAATGCGACCTGATGTCGCCCCAGTCGGAATCACTGCGGTGACGCTGGAGGGCGTTGTGGGACTTGCAACCGCTTGGGCGCCTCCATTGAATATCACCGTCCCTACTAGATTGCTCCCGTTTACTGTGATCTGATCTCCCGGGGCGCCTATGGATGGTGAGAATCCTGCTATGGTTGGCGCCCCGGTGGAGAGCGCAAGAAATAGCGTCATATTCCCCACACTACCCGCAGGATCGATCAGAACCGTGTAGGAGCCCGTAACAGACAAAGTGCTTACTGGAGTGACCGCGCCCGCGGTAGTGACGCTGGTCGGACCGGCCAATGACGCACCGTCAGGATTCAGGATCGATACGTTGCTGGCGGGTATTGCTACGTTAGAGATATTGAGGTAGACCTGCTGACCGGCGGTGCCGGAGAAGATGAGCCTTGCTTTCTGACCTGACGTAGTTATGGTGACGCTGGCCGGCGGGCCACCAATGGTTATTGTGCCGGTAACGTCAGTCGTATTGTTCAGGTTCAGGGTCAGGCTTCCCGTGCTCGCACCGCTTGGGGCGACCAGGATTGTGTACGTCCCGGTTACCGGAAGCGCCTGGCCTGCGATGAATGCCCCGCTCGTAGTCACATTGGGAGCAGAGGCGAAAACGGTTCCATCCGGCTTGTAGATCGTCACGGCGCTCGTCGGTATCGTGACATTGGAGACCACGAGGCCCGCTTGTTGGCCGGCAGTTCCGTCGAACAGTATCAATCCGATGGTGCTCGCCGTGTTCAACGTAACCATCTTGGACTGGCCTATGGCAATGCGATCCGCCACCGCAACCTGGCTCGCCGTATAAGGCGAGGGGGGGACAAAGAAGTCCCCGGTGCTGGTGGAGCTTCCGCCCAGCGCCGTTACGGAGATGTGACCCGAAGTCGCGCCTGCCGGCACGCTGGTGTTGATCGTCGTTGGTGTTGAAGCTGTCGCCGCGGCCGTGAATCCGTTGAAGGATGCCTGGTTGTTGCTCGGAGTTGAATCGAAGCCCGTTCCCGTGATAGTGACCGCCGTCCCCGGCGCCCCGATGGTCGGGTTGAATCCGATGATAGTAGGCGGGGCGATGTGCTGGCGGCCGATGGATGTGATATTGCCGGCGGCGTCATAAGAGTAAGTAACCACGTCGCCATTTGGATACGTCACCGATTGCAGGCGCCCGTTAGCGTCATAGGTAAAGTGGGTCGTGCTGGCCTGCTGAGCGCCCGCCAACGGAACGCATAGGGCCATAACTAGCCCGATTATCAACGCCGAAATGGTACGGGTCATGGTCTCTCCTCGTCTCGCAAACACTTGACACCTGCAGCCTAAAGGCTGAACTCTGAGCCTCATCTATCCGGTGAAGCGTAGACTCCTGTCAGTACTGGCCGCCTCGCCGAGGCTGCGCCATGCACGTGGGCGGGGATGCGTTCTTCGGCCCACTCTGGGTGCGCGGCATAGAATCGCGCGGCGATGCCGTCCGCCAGCGGATCGTCCCTCCATAGCAGGTAGAGCAACCTTGCTCGATCAGCGTCCTCTTTGCGTCCTTCGCTCATATGGATCGGGGCCAGGAACTGGTAGGCGCCCGCGTCAGTCGGATCGACAGCCAGCACCGCTTCGAATGCCGAACGCGCTCCAGCCATCTCGCCCAGCGAGTAGAGCGTCATTGCAAGCTGTCTCTGCGCCTCCCGGTCGCGTGGATAGTCTCGCGTTACCGTACGCAACTCTTCGGCAGCTTCCTTGAGCTTCCCTTCAGCCCGCAGCCACAGCGCGTGGTAGAAATGCGCACGAGGGCTCTGCGGATCGAGCCTTAAGGCCGCTTCGAGCAACGGTCCTGCTTTGTGGAGCTGTTCGCGCTCGATCCCGAACCGCTCGGTCCGCATTTCGGCGATGGCGGTGTTGACCGGGAGATTCGCATCTGTAGGATCAAGCTGCATCGCCCGGCGAAACGCGGCAGCAGCAGCCCCGTACTGGGCCTGCTCCAGGAGCGCGATCCCGTAGTCGTTCCAGCGCCGTGCCTCTGCGGGACAGGGCCCACTCGGACCGTTCGATTTGCCTTCCCCAGCGCCACTCTCCGGTGCGATAGAGACCTCGGCGCCCGCCATCGTAACGATAGGCTGCTCGAACTTAGCGTTGCGTCTGCCCGTTACGTAGGCGAAATACTCCTGGTTCAGCCGCCTGTATTTGACCCGAACTCGTAACGTGAGCCTTGCGCCTCGGGCGTCTGTCTGCGCAACGGTGCAATCTGATTGCGGCATTTGGAACCTGAATCGAGCCAGATCCGAGCGGCCGGCCGGAATCGCGTTGTCGTAAGCCTTGATGTTCGTCAGCCAGATCTGATGCCGCGTAATAGTGCGGCCCTGTTCATCCAGGATCAGAGTCCGATAGACGTGAGCGCCAGGATCCAGCATTCCATCGGGCTGCAGGTACCCACTGTGAAAGACGGTGTGGCCTGCGGCATCGACGGCCTCAAATTCGACCCAGGCCTCGTAAAGATCTCGGACCTCGGGCGGGAAGGAGTGCGCGGCACTGCGGTTGGCGATTACCACGTCGGCGGTTACGGTGTCGCCTGGCCGGTAGCGCAAGCTGTTACCTTGCGCCGCACCCAGCGAGCTCAAATTTTGACCTAATTGGGATCCACGCAAGCTGACAAGTTGCGTTGCACCCGCCGAACTCGACGTTTTGGCTAATTGCAATCCACGCAAGCTGGCAGCTTGCGCTATGTCGATCGTAGCTCCCGTAGTCTCGTTCTTCAGCAACATGATGTCAGCGCTCA
>DATMQL010000494.1:0-11160 GCA_035566815.1 Steroidobacteraceae bacterium
CTTCCGGCCGCATTCTGCTCGATGGTCGTGACCTGGCGGAATGGGAGGAGCAGGCGCTGCGTGAGGGCATCGGCGTCATTTTCCAGGATTTCACGCGCTACCAGATGTTAGTGGGTGAGAACGTGGGCGCTGGCGATGAGCGCTATTTCGAAGACGAAACGCGCTGGCGCGAGGCTGCCGCAAAAGGCCTGGCGAGCGAGTTCATCGAGACACTGCCGGCCGGCTACCAGACGCAACTCGGAAAGTGGTTCAAGGACGGCCGCGAGCTCTCGGGCGGCCAGTGGCAGAAGATCGCGCTCGCCAGGGCGTTCATGCGCACGCGCGCCGACATCCTGGTGTTGGACGAGCCGACCGCCGCTATGGATGCTCAGGCCGAAGCCGATATCTTCGAGCACTTCCGCCAGCTCGCCAAGGATCGGATCACGATCCTCATCTCGCACCGGTTCTCCACCGTGCGTATGGCGGACCAGATCGCGGTACTCGATCGCGGGCGCATCGTCGAGAGCGGCAGCCATGAAGAGCTCATGCGGCTCGATGGCCGCTACGCGCATCTGTTTACGCTGCAGGCGCGCGGGTATCGGTAGGCAGGCTCCTAGGTGCCGGTCGCGCTGCCGGCGGCCTTCGCTTCTTCGGCTTCCTTGCGCATATCCTGTCGCATACGCAGATAGTCCACCGGGCGAATCTGCTGGATCGGGCAGCGCCACTGCCGGCCCACCTTCACGAAGTCGAAGCGCGCGGACACGGTACTCGCAGTGGAAGTGAGTCCGATCCGGTTGACGAACTCCAGGTTGTCACAGGGCGGAGCCACCTTGATCAGGTAAGCCTGGTTGATAGTGGTCCAGACCACGAGCTCGTTGGTTCCGATCGGCTGCCAGCTATCGTAGCGACCGAGGTAGGTGAACCGCTCCACCGGCGCGCCGGCATACGCTTCGTAGCGAGCGCGCTGCGCGTCCTGGCGCTGCTTCAAGGGAATGCCGGAGCAGGCCGTGAGCAACGTCGTGGCGGCCAGCAGCCACACACCAGGAAATTTCATTCCGCGCACGAGTTCTTCTCCTTCGGGCACAGCGGCCTATACTGGAGTTAAACGCAGTTCAAATGCCCGAGTTGACCCGGGGACGGTGTAGCAAAGCCACCGGGAAATGGTCAAGGGCCGCCGCCGCCAGGATCCCGGCGCGCTCGCCCTGCTTTACCGGCGCTACTTCCGAACCGTCGAGGATGCTTTGCAATCCGCCGCTGCCGACGTCGTAGCCGCGCGGAAGCTCGACCACGGTGTTCTCCCATACATCCGTTCCGAGCGGTGGCTGGTCGCGGTCTCCGAGGAGACGAAGATAGAGCCGTGGCGCGAGCACCACTACCAGCTCGCCTTCGTAGCGGCGCGCGAAGGCGCACAGGTTTGACGCGTGCTCGCCGCTCACGCGCAGTGGGAGATACTCTCCGCGGCGGAACAATTCCTCGTGCTCACGACGAAACTGCAACACCTTCCAGGTGACATACAGCTTGCAGCGGCCGTCACCCAGGTTGTCCACGAGCGCGCGGACCCGCCCTGCATCGGGCTCCCGCAAGTCGCGTAATTCCGCCAACATCCGGCGGCGTTGCCCGTAGTCGACCGGACGGCGATTATCGGGATCCACCAGCGAGAAATCCCAGATCTCGTTGCCCTGGTACGTGTCCGGCACGCCCGGTGCGGTGAATTTGCACAGGGTTTGCGACAAGCCGTTCAATAGACCGAACCGTGTCAGGCGTCGTTGGACAGCCACCAGGTCGCCCAGGAACAGGTTGCCCTCGCGCAGCTCCAGCGTCGTATGCACGAATTGCTTGAGGGCATCCTCGTAGTCCGTATTGACGTTGGCCCAGCTGGTGCGAATCTTGGCTTCGCGCGCGGCCTTGATCATGTAAGCCTCGATGCGCTCGAGAAAGGCACCGTGGCCCGGCGCATCGAGCTCGCCGAGCGGCCACGTGCCGATCAGGGTCTGGTAGAGGAGGCTCTCGTCGTTCAGCGAGGGCGCCGGCTGGCCGTCCACTTCACGCTTGCGCGTGCGGTTCATGCGGTTCCAGCGCTCGATGGTCTTGCGCCAGGCCATGGTCATCTCGGACAACACGTTGATCCGCGCGCGCACATCTTCCGAGCGCTTGGTGTCGTGCGTGGAAGTGCCGAGCATCTCCTGCGGCCAGTACTTGGCGCGATACTGCGAGTCGGCATGGAACGCCTGGACGCTCGTGCCGTAAGCATCCGGCTCGCCGCCCACTTCGTTGAGTGACGTGAGTCGGTTGAACCGATAGAGCGCCGTATCTTCCACGCCTTTCGCGGTGATAGGTGCCGTGAACTGTTGGAATTTCATTGCGAAGGCGCGCAGCCGGTCGCGACTGCGCTGCGTCGGTGCAGGGAGCTCGAGGAGCAGAGCGGAGCGCACAAAATCCAGCACCGGGGCTTCGATAGCCGAACGCCGTCGCTTGGCGGCGGCGACTGCCCACTCGATATAACGGCGGTCACTGTCCGAAACCGACCCGGCGATGTAAGTCCGGTATACGGGGAAGCAGGCGATGACCTCCGCGAGCGCATGGCGCAGACTGTTGAAAGTGAAGTCGCGCGAGCGGCGCTCGGTCTGGGCGATCCGGGCCAGCCGGTTCGCCACGACATTCAGCTCGGAGGACAGCGAGCGGCGTAGGACGAGGTGCTGGCACTCGTAAGCCACGTCAGGCCACTCGAGGTTCTCGTCGATGAAGCCCCGGTACACGCGGTCCATGCGGGCCCGGGTCGCGGCGTCGACGAGCATCCGGTTCAGCACGTTCGCGAAGTGATAGCCGGTCTCCCCGTGCACCGGCCAGTCCGGCGGCAGATGCTCGAACGAGGCCGTAATCTTTTCCACCACCAGGTAGATGGGCAGGGCGGCGCTGTTGGAAGTTACCTCGGCCACCCGTTGTTGCAGTCTTTTGAAGTAACGCGCCGGATCATAGAGCCCGTCCGGGTGATCGATGCGCAATCCGTCGATCTTGCCCGCTCCCACGAGCTCGAGTACGAGCTTGTGGGTGGCCTCGAACACCGCCTCGTTCTCCACTCGAAGGGCCGCGAGAGAGTTCACGTCGAAGAAGCGGCGATAGTTGATGTCGTCGGAAGCCACTCGCCAGTAAGCGAGCTGATAAGCCTGCGCTTCGAGCAACTCATGCAGGGCGTCGAAGCTCGCCGCCTCTTTGGGATCCCCCGCGAAGCCAGCTACCGCGGCCTCAACCGCTTCGGCCACAGCGCGGTCCGCGGCATAGAGGTCAGCCAGCGAACGCTTGCGGGATTCCTTTTCCTGATGCCGCTCTTTGATCTGTTGTTCGGCGGGCTCGTGACGGTCCGGCAACTCACTGAATGCCCGGCGCAGCGCTTCGAGCTCGGTGCTCGACGTGTGTGCCAGCACCCGGTCGAGCACGCGCGGATAAGTGCGCGGATCCAAGGGGAAGCGATGCTCGTGATAAAACACGGAGAGCGAGCCGGACTCCGGCTCGAAACGCAGCACGATCTCCCCGCTCTCCAGTACTACCCCGTAAGCGTCTCCTAGCACAGGAACCAGCACTTTGCCGGCCAGCGCCGGATTCGCAGGGCTCCAGTCGATGTCGAAAAAATCGGCGTACATCGACGCCTGGCCGTTTTCGAGGACATCCATCCACCAGGCATTGTCCGCGCCCATGATGCCAACATGATTCGGCACGATGTCGAGTACGTGCCCCATGCCATGCGCACGCAACTCTGTCACGAAACGCTCGAAGTCGGCGCGCTCGCCGATTTCGGGGTTGAGCGAGTTGTGATCGACTACGTCGTAGCCGTGATTGCTGCCGGCACGTGCGCGGAAGTAAGGCGAGCAGTAGACGTGACTGATGCCGAGCTCGGCCAGGTACGGAACGATCGCGGTCGCGTCCTTGAACGTGAAGCCCGAATTGAGCTGGACGCGATAGGTGGCCCGCGGGCTGACGGCCTCCCGCGGGCCGGCTACCTTGTACTCACTCTCCGGCAACGCCGCGCTCCAGCAACCACGTGACGCTCCACGGGGCGAGCTCATTGCGTTTCATTGCCGCGCGGATGTTGGGATGGGTCGCAAAGATCAAACGCCCGGCCACCCGGCCGAGCACCGGCACGGCGTGATCCGTCAGATTCGCCAGCAGGTGCAGAGTCGAGCCGTCACCGAGTTGCCAATCGACGGCGAAGGCGCCGCTGGGCTCCAGCTTGGTGCAGGTCCCGGCGCGGATCTTCGGGATGAGCGGCACGATGTCACGCTGTCGGATGGCGAGCAGCCGTTGGAATTTATCGAGGATGTCGGCGTGCTTACGTTGTTTGAGCACGCTCCAGTCCAGGTGCGCCGAGCGGAACGTCTCGACGGATGTCGGATCGGGCAACGACGCTACCCCGCCCTTGTCCGCGAATTTCTCGAAGCGGGCGAATTCGCGCTTGCGTCCTTCACGCACTTTACCGGCGAGCTCGGGCTCGAAGTCGCAGAAGTAGGGAAACGGTTGCGGCGCCTCCCACTCTTCACCCATGAAGAGCATCGGTGGCGAGGGCGCCAGTAGCAGCACGGCGTAGCCCGCACGCAAGGCTTCCTCGGAGCGTGCGATGGCGTCGATTCTTTCGCCAAAAGCGCGATTGCCGATCTGATCGTGGTTCTGCAGGAAGTTGACGAATGCCGTCGGCGGCAGATGTGCGCTGGGCTCGCCTCGCGGTCCTCCCTCGTGCGCGGACACCTGTCCCTGGTAACCGAATCCTTCGGCCAGACAACGACACAACATGGCGTACGGGTTCTCCGCGTAGTCCTCGTAGTACCCGTCATTTTCCCCGGTCAACAGGGTGTGGAGGCAATGGTGTGTGTCGTCGTTCCATTGCGCATCGAAAGTATCGCTTGCGCCCGGCGGTCCCAGAAAGCGTGCGCGGTTGGCTCCGTTTTCCAACACGAGAAACAGGCTCCGCTCGCGCCCCGGTCCCGCGTGGGCAGCGCGCGCGATCTCGGTCAGGATGTTCGGCTCACTGTCGTCGACGATGGCGTGGACTGCGTCGTACCGCAGCCCGTCAAAGCGATACTCCTCGAGCCAGTAGAGCGTGTTGTGTACGTAGAAGTCGCGCACGTCGCGCGAGCCGGGAGAGTCGAAATTGATAGCCGCTCCCCACGGTGTATGGTGCCTGTCGGTGAAGAACTGCGGCGCGTAACTGTGCAGGTAGTTACCTTCCGGCCCGAAGTGGTTGTAGACGACGTCGAGAATCACGGCGATACCACGCCGGTGAGCCGCGGCAATGAGGGATTTCAGCTCCTCTGGCCGGCCGTAGGCGGACTCCGGAGCGAATTGCAACACCCCGTCATAGCCCCAGCCGCGTTTGCCCGGAAAATCGGCGATGGGCATGAGCTCAATGGCGGTGATCCCCAACCCGACCAGGTGGTCGAGCTTTTTTTCCGCGCCTGCGAAGGTCCCTTCCGGGCTGAATGTGCCAACGTGCAGCTCGTAGATGACGGCCTCATGCCACGGCCGGCCCCGCCAGGAGTCATCGTCCCATTGGAAGGCCTCGGGGTCGAGGACCTCACTGGGTCCCTGGATGTCGTCGGGATTACTCCGCGAGGCGGGGTCGGGCACCTCGGACTTCCTGTCGATCCGGTAACGGTACCGGCTGCCGGCGTGAGCCTCACCGGTGAAGAGCTCGAACCAGCCGCCCGGCTGCGCACTCATTTTGAGCGCGCGCGCCTCTGCGGCCTCTTGGTGGAGCAGCAGCTCGACCTCGTGCGCGGCCGGCGCCCAGAGGCGAAAACGGACCTGCCCTTCGGGCGTCAGCTCCGCTCCAAAGGGCATGTTATGGCGACGCCGGCTCATCGGTAAGCCGTCTCCCGCAGCAGGGCGAGGGAGCGACCCTGCAGGGGATATTCGCTGCCCGGCTCGATGCGGATTTGCGCGAACGGCTTCTCCGCCGTCGCGGTGTCGAGCACCGTCCACCAGGATTTCCCGGTCAGGAATTTGGGCAGCTTGAACGGGATCATTTCGTGGTGAGCGTTGAACAGCAGTAGAAAGTTGTTGTCTTTGACGGCATGACCGTGGCGGTCACGCCGCTCGATAGCTGCGCCTGCAAGATACACTCCCAGGCAGCGCGCAAAATGCTGGTTCCACTCCGTCTCGGTCATCTCGTCGCCATGCGGAGTGAGCCAGATGATCTCCTTCAGACCCTCGGCTGTCATGGCGTCAGCCTGCAGGAAGCGGCGGCGGCTGAATACGGCGTGCCGGCGCCGGAACGCGATCATCTGGCCGGTGAATTCCAAAAACCGTTGCTGTTCCTCATCCAGGCGCCAGTTCAGCCAGAAGGTTTCGGTGTCCTGGCAGTACGGGTTGTTGTTGCCTCCCTGTGTATGGCTGAGCTCGTCGCCCCCGAGCACCATGGGCACCCCCTGTGACAGCAGCAGGGAGGCCATGAGATTGCGGCGCTGCTTGGCGCGCAACGCCTTGATGTCAGGATCGTCGGTCGGGCCCTCGACACCGCAGTTCCACGAGCGGTTGTCGTTATGCCCGTCACGGTTGCCCTCGCCGTTGGCCTCGTTGTGCTTGTCGTTGTAACTGACGAGATCCTCGAGTGTGAAACCGTCGTGGGCGGTGATGAAGTTGATACTGGCGTGGGGCTTGCGCCCACTGGCCTCGTATAAGTCGGCCGAGCCGGTGAAGCGCCGCGCGAAGTCGCCGATGAGGCCGCCGTCGCCTTTCCAGTACGCGCGCATGGTGTCGCGGTACTTGTCGTTCCATTCGTTCCAGCCCGGTGGAAAGTTGCCGACTTGGTAGCCGCCGCTGCCGATGTCCCAGGGCTCGGCGATGAGTTTCACCTGCGAGAGCACCGGGTCCTGTCCGATGGTGTCGAAGAAGGAGCCGAGACGGTCCACGTCAAAGAGCTCGCGCGCCAGCGCGGAGGCGAGGTCGAAGCGGAAGCCATCGACGTGCATCTCCAACACCCAGTAGCGCAGGCTGTCCATGATGAGCTGCAGAACGCGCGGATGCTGCAGGTTGAGTGTGTTGCCCGTGCCGGTAAAATCCATGTAGTACCGCGGGTCATCCGGCAGGAGCCGGTAGTACGAGGCGTTATCGATGCCGCGGAACGAGAGGGTGGGCCCCATCTGGTTGCCTTCGGCCGTGTGGTTGTACACGACATCGAGAATCACCTCGATGCCAGCGGAGTGCAGCCTCTTCACCATCGTCTTGAATTCGCTGATGCGCCCGATCGAGGAATAGCGCACGTCGGGTGCGAAGAAGCCGATCGTGTTGTAACCCCAGTAGTTACGTAGACCCTTTTCTATCAACGTTCGATCGTCGACGAACGCGTGCACCGGCATCAATTCGACCGTGGTGATACCGAGCCGATTGAAATGCTCGATGAGCGGCGCCGTCGCGAGCCCTGCGTAGGTGCCACGCAGTTGCGGCGGAACCTCCGGGTGCCTCATGGTCAGCCCACGCACGTGAGCCTCATAAATGACGGTGTCGTGCCACGGCACCCGCGGCGGCCGATCGTCTCCCCATGTGAAAGCAGGGTCTATGACACGGCATTTGGGGGTGCCCGCGGCACTGTCGCGTCGGTCGAATGACAGGTCGTCCTTGGCATGTCCGACACGGTAGCCGAAGTGCGCATCGCTCCACACCAGCGGGCCCTGCAGATGCTTTGCATAGGGCTCGATGAGAAGTTTGTGCGGATTGAACCGGTCGCCCTTTTCGGGCGCGTAAGGTCCATGGACGCGATAGCCGTATAACAGGCCCGGACGGGCTTCCGGCAGATAGCAATGCCAGATCTCGTCGGTGCGCTCGTGCAGCTCGATACGCTGCAACTCGTGTTTACCGGAGCTGTCGAACAGACACAGCTCCACCTTGTCGGCGCGACCCGAGAAAATCGAGAAGTTGACCCCTTCGCCGTCCCAGGTGGCGCCGCGCGGATAGGGTTGGCCGGGCCATATGGCCGTGATGGGCAGGTTTTCTGTCGTCTGTGGGTCCATCTCACTCCGCGAATGCGATCAGACTACGCAGTGGGATGCTGGCCCAGTCCGGACGATTGCCCAACTCGTAGCGTACTTCGTACAGGGCCTTCTCGATCTCGAACAGTTGTAGCAGCGGCAGTACCGCCTCCAGGGATTCGTATAGGCCGTTCGCACGCGCGATTTCGTCGTAGGCCGTGATGAAAGTCTGGCGGGTCTGCTGCTCCCATTTTTCGAGGTGCGGCTCCAGCCTGCCATTCTGGGCCGCCACCTGCGGGTTGCGCAGCGTCGCTGCCCGGCGTGCATAGGCGAAAGAACGCAACATGCCGGCGACGTCCGTCAGCGGCGAGTGTTTTATACGACGCTCGGCCAGAGTGCGTCCCGGCTCGCCTTCGAAGTCGACGAGAATGAAGTCATTTCTGCGGACCAGCACCTGGCCGAGGTGGTAGTCGCCGTGGCGGCGGGCCTTGATACCTTGCGGGACGCCTGCCGCGGAAGCCTCGATGCGTCTCAACAGCAAGGCGCGCCGCTTGAGCAGGGAGTCCGCGTCCGCCGCGACTTCAGGCGGCAATTGTGCCGCGATGTTTGCGAGCAGGTCGAGCGTTTTGCCCGCTTCCGTAAGCGCATGCGAGCGCCAGGTCTCGATATCGCTCGCGGTGATCGCCTCTGGCGAGAAGGCGGGATCCGGGCTCGGTCTCGATAGCGCGACGTGCAACTCCGCCGTCCTGATGGCCAGCGTCTTCATCAGGGCGAGGTACAGGCCGTGCGCGTCCTCGGGCAGTGGTGCGCCGGTGCGGCGGTCCTCGAGAAAGCGCACCAGGTAGTTGACGGTGTAGTCCCATCCGTCGCCCTGGTTCATCACGAACGCCTGCAGGAGCGCGAGTGTCATGACAGTGCCGTCCTGGCTCTGATATTCGACCGCGCCGGCGACCGGCACGATGTTGGGGAAGTGCGCGACCTCGGTCAGATATCTGCCGATTTCCAGCTCGGGGTTCACACCGGGCTGCAGCTTCCGGTAGATTTTGAGGAAGAACTGATCTCCCACCCTGACGGTCGTGTTACTGCTCTGGGCCGAGCCCGGGGTCACCGTCAGGACCGTGTTCGGATCGCCACGCAACTCGGGATACAAGCTGGTCGCCGAGGCACGAATGCGGCCGGACTGGGTCTCCAGCTCGCGTGCGCTGCCGATCGCATCCACTACCACGCGACAGAAGTTCTCGTCGACACAGGCGTCGGCCAGTACGCCGACGGTGGCTTGCTGGCGTACGCGTGCGATGGCGGAGGGGTGGAGTTTCTTCCACCGCGATTCCTCGCCGTCCTCGATGGCGATGGCAAGCGGGATGAAGTATTGGTTGGTTTCTGTCTGGCTCTCGATCGTGAAGATCGTGACGAGCCAGCGCTCGAGCGAGCTCTCGCGCGCGCCATGGTCGGTCAGCCGGGCGCTGACAATGGGTGCGCCCTTGCCCGCATACCAACGCTGAGCCGCGACGAATTGCGGAATGACGCGGGTTTCGAGCTGCACCCTCAGGCGGGTGGCCAGGTTTGAGCGCCAGGCAGCGACGCGCTCCGGAAAGAAGCTGTTCCAACCCTCCACGAGTACGAGCACGGGCAGGTCTTCCGGCGCCATTCGCTCGTCGTGCCACGGCGGGGCATGCGCTTCGCGACTGAGACGAAACCAATAGAAGCCGTAAGCCGGCAGAGTCAGAAAATACGGCAGCTCGCCGACAGTTGGAAACGCCGTACTGCCCAGGAGCTCGATCGGCACGGTGCCCTTGTGATCCGCGAGGTTGATTTCGACCGGTTGCGCCGAGCGCGACAGGTTTACGACGCACAGGATGGTGTCGTCGCCGTACTGGCGCAGATACACCAGCACTTTGCGGTTGCCCGGACGAATGAACTTCAGGGTGCCGCGGCCAAAGGCCTGCGAGGTCTTGCGCACCTGGAGCATGCGCTTCATCCAATTCAACAAGGAGGAGCGGTCGCGCTGTTGTGCCTCGACATTGACCGCCTCGAAGCCGTAGATCGGGTCCATGATCGGCGGGAGAAACAGCTGCTGCGGGTCGGCGCGGGAGAACCCCGCGTTGCGGTCGAAGCTCCATTGCATCGGGGTGCGCACGCCGTTGCGGTCGCCCAGAAAGAAGTTGTCGCCCATGCCGATTTCGTCACCGTAGTAGATGATCGGCGCGCCCGGCATGGACAGCAACAGGCTGTTCATGAGTTTGATGCGCTCGCCGTCGTTCTCGAGCAGCGGCGCGAGCCGGCGCCGGATACCGAGATTGAGGCGGGCGCGTGGATCGGCGGCGTACGCCTGGTACATGTAGTCGCGCTCGCGGCTCGTGACCATCTCGAGGGTGAGCTCGTCATGGTTGCGCAGGAAGATGGCCCACTGGCAATTGTCGGGAATGTCGGGTGTCTGCTCCATGATCTCGACGATGGGATGGCGATCCTCCTGGGCGATTGCCATGTACATGCGTGGCATCAGGGGAAAGTGATACGCCATGTGGCATTCGTCGCCGTCGCCGAAATAGTCGCGCACGTCCTCCGGCCATTGGTTCGCCTCCGCCAGCAGCATGCGATCGGCGTATTTCTCCGTGATGACCCGCCGGATGGATTTGATGATCGCGTGGGTTTCCTGGAGATTCTCGTTGCTGGTGCCCTCGCGCTCGACGAGGTAGGGAATGGCGTCGAGCCGGAACCCGTCCACGCCGTAGGCGAGCCAGAATTCCATGATGCGGATGACGGCGCGCACCACGTGCGGGTTGTCGAAGTTGAGATCGGGTTGATGACTGAAGAAGCGATGCCAGTAGTAGGCCTTCGCCACCGGGTCCCACGTCCAGTTGGATGACTCGGTGTCACGGAAGATGATGCGCGTCCCGGCGTAGCGATCGGGCGAGTCGCTCCAGACATAGTAGTCGCGCTTCGGTGAACCGGGTGGCGCGTGGCGCGCGGCCTGGAACCAGGGGTGCTGGTCCGAGGTGTGATTGATGACGAGCTCGGTGATGACACGCAGCCCGCGGTGGTGAGCTTCCTGGACGAAGGCGCGGAAGTCATCGCGCGTGCCGTACTGCGGATGGATGTTGTGATAGTCGGCGATGTCATACCCGTCGTCCTTGCCCGGGGAAGGGTAGAAGGGCAACAGCCAGATGGTGTTGACGCCGAGATCCTGGATGTACTGCAGCTTGCGGGTGAGGCCGCGGAAGTCGCC
>DATMQL010000495.1:0-5124 GCA_035566815.1 Steroidobacteraceae bacterium
CCGATCTCGCCTGGCAGCGTCTCCAACAGGCGCCCGGCGCCTCAGCGGTCGCAGAGGGGGTTTATCTTGGCAGCATCGGTTACGCACACTACTTGAATGCTCGCAACGACGAGGCGGACCGGTACTACGCGCGGGCGCTGAAGAAATTCGCGCAGGCCGGAAGGGCGCGGGGGCCAGAGGCGATCGCCGTGCGCAACAACTGGGCAATCGTGAGCGATGGTGCCGGCAATCCAAAGCGCGCCCTCGAGTTGTACGACGAAATCCTGCAAATAGTGGAGCAGAATGGCTCGGGAGTGTCGCCGCCACCCTACCTGGTTGCCAATCGCGCTCGCGCTCTGGAGAACATTGGCCGCTACACCGAATCGCTTGCGGTGTACGCACGCTGTGTCGAGATATCCGAGCAAGTCGGAAACTCCACGGTCACCGCGTACTGTCTCGTTGGCCAGAGCAGCGCTCTCAGAGAACTTGGCGACATCAAGGCGGCGAAGGGTTATTGCGACAGAGCGTCCGCTCTCATCGGGACCCAGGTTCCCGCGGGCTCTCCGGCGGGGGTGGCCGTTCAGATCACGCGGGGGAAAATCGCGCTGTCCGAGGGTCGGCTCGACGATGCGCGGGGCATCTTGAATGAAGTCATAGAGCATCACCCCGCGGTCAATGCGACAGCCCTGACGATCAGAGCCGAGCTTAACTTGGATGCCGGCCGACTGTCCGAAGCCGCCGCGGACGCACGCGCGGCTCTGGCTCGGGCACAGTCGTTACAGGCCGGCCTCCCATATTCTTACAAGAGCGGGCTCGCGTGGCTGGTTCTCGCGCGAGTGCTGGCAGCGAACGGCGAGGGCGATCCCTCGCGCGCCGCATTGGAAAATTCAATCAAAAACCTATCAAACACCGTAGCCGCAGACCATCCAGGGTTGCTCCGGGCGCGTCAATTGCTGGATGTCGACGGTACTGCTACTTGATTTCCTACCGGTACACCCGCGTCCAGATCCCCAACGCGAACGGTGTATCGGTCTGTTGGTACCAAACCACCACGGCATCGCCGTTGGCGTCCATGGCGATTTTCGGCTCTTGGTCGGAGCCGATCAGCGCATAGGCCGCCGCGTCGGTCATTAACTTCAGTGGCGCTCCCCACGCGGCTCCCGACACCGCGAACGTCGCACTCCACAGTTCGTAATGGCTCCCATTACCCGCCATCGGCTGCAGCCAAACGACCATTGCATTGCCGAGGGCGTCGACCGCCACGTTCGGTACCTGGCCGGCGGGGTCGCCCGGCGGCTGTACGTTCTTGGGTCCACCCCACGTCGTGGTGGCCGACAGGAAACGATCGGCCACTACACCGATGTCAACTACACCGATCGCCTGCGCGGCGTCAGTTGCCTCGTACCACACCACCAACATGGAGCCGGTGCCGTCCACCGCGATCTCCGGCAAGAATGCGTTATGGGTGCTGTCATTCAGCGCCTGCGGTGAACTCCATACTCCCGATGCCGCATCCAACCGACTCGCGAACACGGCTTGCCGCCCGCTCGAGGCGTCCTGCCACACCGCGATCGCGTTGCCGTTGGCGTCCGCAGCAATTTGAATCGAGCCGAGATTCGAGCTGATTGCGGAAATCTGCACTGGCACACTCCAGCCGGCGCCGACATTGCGGCTCGCCCACATCGCGGAGGTGAATCCGCCGGGCCCGGTCACTTCCTTCCAGGTCATCACAGCGTGCCCGTTCGCCGCCACCGCGACCTGAGGAGTGAACACTGGTAAGCCACCCACGGTTGTTATGCCGCTCCAGACACCGGCGGTGTTCGACATGGCGACTTGCGTCCTGGAAGCAGTGCCGTCTGATTGATCGAATACCAACGTGGCAGAGCCGTCCGGTCCCATGGCGACTTGCGGGTCGACTGCGTTGGTGCTGACGGCCGAACTCACGGCCTGCAAATTTCCCCACGCGCTGTCATAGCGGGTGCTCATGACATTGACTATCCCGCCGGTATTGGCAGCGGATTGCGAAAACGCGGCGACCGCAATGCCGCTCGGTGTAATCGCAATCCGTGGCTGTGAGGAATTCCCCATTGTGTTGTCGATTGTCGCGGCAGCCGTCCAGGTGCCACCTGCTCGATAACGGCTTGCCCAAACGGCGTTACGGGCGTTGGCCGTGTTGGCTTCGATCCAAATGGTGAAGGCGTTGCCCGTTGAGTCCATGACGGTCTGCGGATAGCCTGGCGTATGCAGGGTATCGCCGCTGCTGATCAGTACGGCAGGGCCCCAATTCCTGGCCTGCGCAGTGACGGAGAGGGTCGCGGCGCTGCTCGTGATTGTGCCCGCCGGATTGATCACGTCGACCGTTATGATCGAAGCGTTGTCTGCGAGCGTTGCGGCGGCGACCGTGAAACTCGCGGTCGTGGCGCCGGAAATGGGGACACCACCGAGCTTCCATTGATAGGTGACGGGTGAAGTCCCCCCGGTGGTCTTGACGGCGAAGGTTGCCGACATACCGGCCGCGACGTCGACGTTCGCGGGTTGCTGGCTAATGGAGGGTGAGACCGCGGTCACGGTGAGCACGGCGGCGTTGCTGACAACCTTCCCTGCAGCGTTGGATACGCTCACTGCAATTTGACTGCCATTGAAGGCGTACGGCGCGGTGAGCGTGAGGGCATTGCTAGCGGAGCCGGTGATGCCCGCTCCGTCGCTGAGGGCGGTCGCGTTGCGAGACCATTGGTAAGTCAGTGGCGCGTCGCCTGAGGCGCTGACCGAAAAATTCACCGAGCCGCCATCAGCTACGGTGGCTGCAATCGGTTGCGTGGTAATTGCTGGTGCCACCGGGGCAGGTGCGGGCGACCCGCCCCCGCCACCCCCGCCGCCGCAGGCGTCGAGGGTTGCTGCGGCCAGAAAGGGCAACAGGGTGGCGAGCAAAGGTCGGACGGATCTAAGTCGAGTCATAATCTCTTCCTGCGGCTCAGCGATCGAGAGCTGTTAAAAGGAGGGCAGCTCGAGAACCGCGCCGCTCGAGTGGCTTCGACCCGGCAACCGGCCGCTGACCGTCACCCAGATCTTCGTGCCATCGGGCGAGCTTGCGATGCCATTGACTCGCGCGTGCCCCAGGCTCTGGTCCCCGTGCAACTTCAATTTCCGAACGGCCACGACGGTGCCGTCCTGCTGCATGCGGACTATGGTGTTATTGCCGCGATTGGCGATGTAGAAATCAGACAACACGTCCAGTGTGGTGTTGGAGGCCCAATTCGGGTCACTGGACTCGATGGTGACGGGCGCCATGTCGATGGGCTCGTCGAGGGCTTCGGAGCTGAAGTGTCTAACGGAAGCTACGTGGAACACGACACCGTCGTCGCTCAAACTCAGGGCGGCGATCGAATTGTTGAGCGGCTCGCTGACAAAGAGCACTCGCGTGGGAGAATAGTTGACGAGCACGCCGACACGCGGCTGCGCCCCTCGACGTTCCTCCGAGTCATCCATGTCATCACTCCAGCGCCGACCCAACACCGGGTACACGGTGCCCGCGGGCGCCAGCCCGTCGAGCGCCATCAGCGTACTTTCCTGAACTACCGCGCCATCCGCCGTCACCACGGCAAATACCGCCTTCGTCGAGCCGTCGGGAGAGCGACCGAGCAAGGCCGTTCCGATAGCCCCGGTGGTGAGCGCGCCCGGGATGCTCTGGACCGGCAAACGTGGCGTGAGGTCACCGGCATACACCCCGCCCAACTGTGGATCCGGCGCGCCGGCGAGAGGCTCGCCGGTCGGATCGTCAATTGACGAGGAGCCGATCCCTTCGAGACCGTAGGGCGCATTCGCGGGCCAAATGCGACCGAATGCATTATTGATGGACAGCCCGAGCGGATTACTGACGCCGGTGTAGCGGGCAGTGCTGGCACCGGGATTGTGGAGGGAATTCTGGAAGGTGCCGCTTTGCGCGCTGTACATCTGCAGCAAGCCGCCCAAGGCTGACACCTGGCCGCCGGCCGCCGCGAAGGCGGCCGGGATGATCAGCGGCATGCTGCCGCGGGGATCGATGGACAACACGGATCCCGGGAGCTGGTCGAGGTTTGCCAGTGGTTCGCCGAAATTGGAGTTGCTGGCGACGAGCAGTCGCACCGGGTCGAGCACCGCCCCAGGCTGCGTATAGGCCGCAAGCGGCGGTTTGTCGTGAATCGGGCCTCCGGCGAGGAAGACCCCGACTACGCTGATGGCGGAGACGCCAGGGATGCCCTCGGCAACCACACGACCCTCCAGCGCCAGCGGGGACTGTCTGCCCTCAGCCCAGGTCGCGGGGATCGATCCGAAGCCGAGTGTCAGGGCGGCGATGCCGAGAATGTGCGCCCGGCGCTGTGTGACGCGATTCATAGACTACACCTGCCATTGCGGCGTCCAGACTGGACGCGGGTTGCGGTTGGGCGTGGAGGAATTTCAAGCTCTCTTCAGCTGATAAACGGAAAGCGCCGTCCGGCTGGACAGCCGGGGGAAATTATTTTTTTGCGCGCGGCCGGTTCGATTGAGGCCTGGAGTTTGAAAGGCTTATCGCCAACTGAAGATGCACGGAGGATGTGCGGAAAACGCGGAGATTCGCGGGGAGTTGTGCGTCTTGGTTCGGACAGTTGCTCCGAAGGCTTCAGTGAGGAGCCCTGAGTCAATGACCGCCGCTGGGCCCGCTTCCAAATGCTTAGCGGCGGGAGGCTCGGCGCCCTCAGCGCCTGCGGACTCCGAGCTCATAGGCATCTTCAAGGCCGCTGCCGCTGGGGTTGGAGCTGGGGATGATCCGCGTTGCGCGAGGTGCTCGATGGCGCACGACAATCTCCCGATACACGCACAGCGGTACTCGATCAACTGTGGATGTTGCAGCTGGACTGGTCGGCCGTCGTTTATGGTCCTGGATCGAAATGCTAAGTATCGATGTTGGACGCTTGATCGCCGCCGGTTGCGCCGTCCGGAAAGGATCGCACTGGAAGTCGGCGGTTCTGATTGTGGCCGGCAACAACAGGGGAGAAACGCGCGACGTATGGTGAAAAGGTTGTGACGGCAATTGCGGATCGTCTGGAGGTCGAGTTTGGACGCGGCTTCGGCGAAAAGAACTTACGGCGTATGATTCAGTTCGCCGAGAAATTTCCTGATGAGCAGATT
>DATMQL010000496.1:0-2255 GCA_035566815.1 Steroidobacteraceae bacterium
GCACGCTGGCGTACGTGTGCCGCGCCGTTCGCGTCGATGCCGCCGGTGGCGTCCATTTCGAGTGGCCGGGAGCCGCCGTTCGCGGCCGGGGCCATGCGCATCGCCAACCGGCCCTGCGGGTCGACCGTTCCGAGAAGCTCATAGCCTGTCTCGGTGGTATATCGCGCTTGCCCGCTCACGACAGTGAGCGGACCCGGTGTCCGGTCCGGGCAACCTGCCGTATCCCCTTTGCTCGATGTATAGGTCGGATTGACTTTTGCCGCGGTGAGAAAGTGATATGTCCCGTCAAATGCCGTTCCGGCGGTTGAAGCCGAAGTCGTTTGCGCATCCGCGGTGGCAAGCAAACCCAAAAATCCGACGATCGATAGTAGTCCAATCTGTGTTCGCATGTCTGTGTCCTCCGCTCCGTATCAGTGTGCAGGCTGCGTGTGTGCAGTCGGGGTTTGTGCCGTAGGGGTTGCTGCAGGCGTTCCGCCGCGCCGCTCGTAGCGCCGTTCGACGCGTCCCCCGCGCCGCTCTTGACGCCGCTGCATGCCGGCGGTGCCAGTGGTGCTGGTTGTACCAGTGGTCTGAGCCTCAGCGCCGGTGGGTGACAGGACGAAGCCCAATGCCGCCACCAATCCTAGAAGCGAAACCATCCTTCGGCGCGAGACCAGTCTCGATTTAACTTCTGAAGTCATCTTCAACCTCCTAGGCTTTCGAGGGATCCGGTAATTTTATTTTCGGACGATCATCCCGTTCCGGGAGCTAGCTCATCACGCGGCGAGGACTGTCTTTACCATTGAGTTAGTCCACCGCAACCGTGACGCTTGTGTTCCAGGTGATGTCGACCTGGTCGCCAACCTTGAGCTTATCGAGCACATCCGGATCGGCGACACGCCGGCTGTATTTCCATCCGTTCGGACCAACGAAGGTGATTGACGGTGCGGCCGTGTCGATGGCAGCGACGGTCGCGGTCATTGTTCTCTCCACGGCTGTGGTGCCCCCGGGTCGCGCCTCCTGCCCCATCGTGGAGGTCTGGCTCCCCGTATCGGCCGCGGCCTCGCCCGGCGGCTTCAGTTTCACGAACACGGTGTTGTTATACGTTACCGACACCTTGTCCCCGACCTTGACCTCATCAAACCGCTTCACGCTTGGGGGCACGTCAACCGTATTGAACACGCCATCGGCCGTCTTGATGTTCATGAGGTGCTTGTCGTGGTCGATGGTCTCTACAGTGCCCGCAAGAGTGACGGTATGTGTGAGCTGTTTGACCTCCTGCGCCCAGCTGGGCAGGGAAAGAGCTAAGGCCAACGCGGCCGCCGCCAGGACTGCGTTTACTCCCTTCATGTATCCTTCTCCTTTTGGGTTGCCGGACAGCAAGGCTCGCCCGCGCTGAAACCTTAAACAGCGGGGCTCGCCGGCGGCTATGCGGAAATAACGGATTTTACGGGTCGATGAACCGCGCCCCTGGAGCACGTTGCAGGGTGGTCAGCGGAGCCTCGCTGAAGGCCGCCCGGTAGGCCGCCTCGAAACGTCCTAGCTCCGCGAAACCGAAGCCGCGGACAAGCTCCAAGAGGTTTGCCTCGTCGGGATCGGCGTCACGCAACCCGACACGTGCCCGGCTCAACCGGCGCACCAGCACATACCGCCGCGGGCTCATGCCGAGGAATTCGGCGCAACACGAGCGCAGAGTGCGCTCGGTCACCCCAATCAGCTCGCACAACTCGGTCGTGCACAGAGGCTCGCTGAGCTGTTTTGCCAACACTTCCTCGAAGATAATCATGACGCGGGCGTGACGGCGTTTGATCGCGCTGGTCCGTGTGCTGGCGCCGGTCAGGCAGGCGACGAGCGTCTGGATCAAACTTTGTTCGAGAGCGCGCGCGACCTCCGTATGCGCCAGTAGTCTCGGTTTTGTCTCAGCGAGGCGACAGACTTGCGCATGCAGGCGCCGCAGGCGCGCCATATCGCGCGGGGTGGGACGCAGGATTTTTCCCTCCGATGGCAGAGTGAAAGGCTTTCCGGAAAGAGCCCGGCCATATTGTTCGAACTGCACCGGGTCCAGTGCTATGATGTTCCATACGAAGGCGCCGGGCGTCGATTGGTGCAGCCGCTCGCCGCGCCCGTGGAGCACGATCTCGCCCGGCCGCAATTCCGTCCCGCCCCATACCGGCAATAGCTCGGAGTGTGCCGGAAACGTCACAAAACAGAGCTGCGGCCTTAGACAAACATAGGCAACCCGCGGAAAGTCTTCCTCGCACCGCAACACCTGCAAA
>DATMQL010000497.1:0-4812 GCA_035566815.1 Steroidobacteraceae bacterium
AGCGGCGGATTCTGGGCACCGGACGGCGCGTATTCGCGCTTCGTCTCGCCCCTCATCGGCCTCGTGTGGGTGTTGGTCGCGAGCGGAGCTCTCCTGGCCCACCGTCCCGGTGCGCGCACCGGATGGTGACCGACTCTCCCATCCCAAGGAAGTAGCGGCGTTGATCGAAAGAGTAGCGAAGGGCGCTGAATAATCGCTCGCCCGCGCTTCTTCGCAAAAAAAGGAGTGGAGCCATGAATGCAGGTGCACAACAGACGGGCACCGATAAGAGTGCACTTCGTCCCTTCAAGGTGAATTTTCCGGAAGCACAACTTACCGAATTGCGCCGGCGCATACAGGCAACACGGTGGCCGGAACGGGAAACCGTAACCGATGCGTCTCAAGGCGTGCAGCTCTCGACGACGCAGAAACTCGCACGTGCCTGGACGGAGTACGACTGGCGCGCCTGCGAGGCGCGGCTCAACGCGCTGCCAAATTTCATCACCGAGATCGATGGGCTGGACATTCATTTTATCCACGTTCGCTCGAAGCATGAGAATGCATTGCCGCTCATCGTCACGCATGGATGGCCGGGTTCGGTCATAGAGCAGCTGAAGATCATCGAACCACTGACCAATCCCACGGCCCATGGCGCGCGGCCATCGGATGCTTTCCATCTGGTGATTCCATCGCTCCCGGGTCACGGGTTTTCGGCTAAGCCAACCGGGACAGGCTGGGATCCCATCCGCACCGCGCGTGCCTGGATTGTGCTGATGAATCGCCTTGGATATACACGCTACGTCGCGCACGGCGGCGACTGGGGCAATGCGGTCACCGAGCAGATGGCCCTGCAGAAACCTCCGGGGTTAGTCGGGATTCACACCAACATGCCGGCTACGGTTCCCGACGATGTAGCCAAGGCTCTGCAGGTCGGGGGCCCGCCGCCAGCTGGGCTCTCACCGGATGAAATCCGCGCGTACGAGGAACTGGACTCTTTCTACAAGCACGGGTTGGGCTACGCCATCGAGATGGCGAACCGCCCGCAGACGCTGTACGGAATTGCGGATTCACCCGTGGGTCTCGCGGCCTGGATGCTCGACCACGACGCGAAGAGTGAGGCACTTATCGCGCGCGCCTTTGACGGTCACCCTGGCGGCATTACGCAGGACGACGTGCTCGACAACGTCACACTGTATTGGTTGACGAACACCGGGGTCTCTTCGGCACGGCTCTATTGGGAAAGTAAGTTGGCTTTTTTCGCGCCCAAGGGCGTCTCCGTCCCAGTAGGCCTGAGCATCTTTCCTGAGGAGCTGTATGAAGCCCCGCGGACCTGGGCGGAGCGGGCGTATCCCAAACTCATCCATTACAACAGGCTCGAGAGAGGCGGGCACTTTGCCGCTTGGGAACAGCCGGAGCTCCTAAGCAACGAGCTGCGCGCAACTTTCAATTCACTACGCTAGCGAGTCAGGGCCCGACCCGATTGCACCGGATCAGGTCAGGCCCGCGCGAGTTGCTTCGATCATGATCGCCCGCCCACTCCTCGCCGCCGGAACATGCGCCAGCCTCGTGTTGCTGAGCGAAGCGAGCAGCGCGCCGGCCCAGTGGGAAACACTGCCCGTGATGTCCACAACGGCTCAATTGCGCATCGAAGGGGAGTTGCCGGCGCTCGGCGGTGCAATCGAATGGATCAATTCACCACCCCTAACCGTTGCCGCTCTGCGCGGGAAGGTCGTGCTGATCGACTTCTGGACCTACACCTGCATCAACTGGCGACGCACTCTGCCCTACGTGCGTGCCTGGGCCGAGAAATACCAACGCCGCGGCCTGGTCGTGATCGGGGTGCATACCCCGGAATTCAGCTTTGAGAAAGCCCTCGAGAACCTGCACCGGGAAATGCCGGCGCTGGACATCCACTATCCGGTGGCGGTGGACAGCGACTACGTAATCTGGCGCGCTTTCAGGAACCAATACTGGCCTGCGGTCTACATCGCAGATGTCCAAGGGCGCATCCGCCACCATCAGTTCGGCGAGGGCGGCTACGCAGAGACTGAACGGATCATCCAGCAGTTGCTGACGGAAGCGGGTCAGGTCGATGTACCGGGCGATCTGGTGTCGCTCGACCTCAAGGGGGCGGAGGTAGCGGCCGATTGGGCGACCCTCAAATCCCCTGAAACCTATGTCGGCTATGCAAACGCCGAGTCCTTTGCCTCACCCGGCGGTGCGGCACGCGATCGACCGCGCCTCTACACGGCACCCGAGCGACTGCGACTCAACGACTGGGCGCTGGTGGGTGACTGGACGATCAGAGCCGAGGCCGCGGCGCTCAGCAGTCCGACCGGGCGGATCGTGTATCTCTTCCACGCGCGCGACGTCAATCTGATCTTGGGGCCCAGCGCTCAAGGTGCCCCAATCAGCTTTCGCGTGCGCATCGATGGCAAGCCACCGGGCGCGGCTCATGGGGTCGACGTCGATGAGCAGGGCAATGGAAGCGTGACGGAGCCACGGATGTACCAGCTGATCCGACAGCCCGGGCCGATTGCTGATCGTATGTTCGAAATCGAATTTGTCGGTCCCGGTGTTGAGGTATTCGACTTCACCTTTGGCTGAACAGATAACCTGCCCAATAGATTGCGCATGCCTCTTGCGTGGCCCGACTGGAACCGCTTCTTTGAGTTTACCTGGCGAATCCTGGTCTTTCTGGTCGCCATCGGCATCCTCGTCGTCGTGTCCACGAACTGGAACCGCTGGGAGGGCAGTGAGGGCTGGCAGGCCACGGACGATGCGTATCTGCAGTCGGACCTCACGCCGATATCGGCCAAGGTAGCAGGGTACGTCCGTGACCTTCCGATCGAGGATTACCAACGGGTGCGCCGGGGCCAGGTGCTCGCGCAGCTCGTCGATGACGACTATCGCGCGGCGGTCGCTCAGGCCGAGGCGAGCATTCTGTCGGCCACAGCGCAGAACCAGGTGCTTGAGGCTCAGCGCACCCTGCAGCTCGCCAACATAGAAGCCGCGCGAGCGGTAGTCGCCGCAACGACGGCCGCGGGTACCCAGAACGGCCGCGATCTCATCCGCCAGGAGCGGCTGCTCAACACGGGCTCCTCATCGACCGAGGCGCGCGAGAAGCTGGAAACGCTGCGCGCCCAGCTCGAGGCACAGCGTGCCCAGAATCACGCCCAGGCGCTCGCTGCCGAGCGTGAGCTCGCCGTCCTCGACGGGCAGCTCAAACAGAACGAGGCCGCGCTCGCGACCGCCCGCGCCGCGCTCGTCATCGCCAGGCTGAATCTGGAATACACCAGGATCACTGCACCGCAGGACGGGGTTCTCGGTCAGCGGCAGGTTAAACCCGGACAGCTCGTGGGTGTGGGAACCCAGATCACGACGCTAACCCCCTTACCCCGCGTGTGGGTCATCGCGAACTACAAGGAGACGCAGATTACCCACATGGCGGTCGGTCAACGGGCCGAAGTCACGGTCGACACGTTTCCGGGACACACGCTCCGCGGTCACGTCCAGTCCTTTGCACCGGCCTCCGGCGCCGAGTTCGCTCTGCTTCCGCCCGACAACGCGACGGGGAATTTCACCAAGGTCGTACAGCGCATCTCGGTGAAGATCGTGATCGACGATGCCAAAGGCCTCACGGATCGCCTCGTGCCCGGCATGTCGGTCATCGCGCGCGTTTACGCCTCGGATCGGAGGCGGCGATGAGCGTTCCACCTCAAGCGCCCGTGCCTGTGCCGTCCGCTTCGGGCATCGTCGCGCCGACGCTCGCGACACCTCCGACCTCGGTCCCGTGGCTCGGGCTTCTGGCGGTGCTCCTCGGCACTTTCATCTCAACACTGAACACCCGCCTCTCCTCGTTCGGCCTTGCCGATGTTCGCGGCGCGGTGGGCGCCGGATTCGACGAGGGGGCGTGGATCACGACCGCGCAAACCGTCGCGCAGATGTTCGTCACGGTGCCTGCCGTGTGGATGGGCGCCACGTTCGGTCCGCGCCGGGTCCTCATGGGCGCTTCTATCGCGTTCGCCATCGTCTCCCTGATCGCGCCCTTCTCGCCGAACCTGCCGACGTTGCTCACGATGCAGTTTCTCGGCGGTCTGGCGAGCGGATTCTTCATCCCGCTGACACTCAGCTTCATTCTGCTCAACACGCCGCCTCGATACTGGGCATTCGGCATTGCGATCTACGCACTCAATCTCGAGCTCTCGCTCAACATCTCGGCCTCGCTCGAGGGATGGTACCTGGAGCATCACTCCTGGCGATGGATCTACTGGCAGGCCGTTCCGCTCGCGCTCGCCATGTCACTGTGCCTGCGGCACGGAATAGCAATCAAGCCGATCACCGTGCGCCCGCCCGCCGATCCTTTCGGTCTGGTGGCAGGCGGGGCGGGACTCGCCCTGATCTATGCTGCGCTTGATCAGGGCAACCGCCTCGACTGGCTGAACTCGGGGCTCGTGTGGGGATTGCTGGGCGCGGGCAGTGTGCTCCTCGTCGGCTTGTTGGTGCATACGCTGCGCGCGGAACACCCGCTCCTCGACCTGAAGGTCGTCTTCGGCCCGCCCCTGCCGGCCCTGTTCCTGTTGATCGCCTTTCTTCGTCTCACGATCCTCTCGACGAGCTACCTGATTCCGCTCTACCTCGGCTCCGTGCGCGGCTATCGCGCGCTCGAGGTGGGCGATACTCTCGTATGGATCGCCGTGCCGCAGCTCATATTCTGTCCGCTCGCCGCGCTGATGTTGCGCCGCTCGGATGCGAGGATGGTTGCCTCGATCGGTCTCGCCTTCGTCAGCGTTGCCTGCCTGATGGTCGCGTATAACCTCACGCCGATCTGGG
>DATMQL010000498.1:0-4151 GCA_035566815.1 Steroidobacteraceae bacterium
TACCCACGATCACAGCAGCATGGCGGTGGCCTCGGATAAGTTTTCGTCGACCCATTTCGACGTTCCCGCCAACCTGGAGCCCGGCTTCAGTCGTCTCGAGGTGGTCGCGAATGGAATCGCCTCAGAACCCGTAATCGTCTATGTGAAGTGACAGGCGTCGCCAGCACCACGCACTGCTGCATGGAGTGCGTGGTGCTGGGCGGCCCCAGTTCATCCCAGTTCCGCCTCGACAATAGACGACGAAGCCAACGTTGGAATAACGCGCGTCAGCCGAAACCCAGCTCGCGACAGCATCGATTCCCATTCCGCCCCCGTGCGCTCGCGCCCCGTAGTCATGACGAGCATCTCGATATCGAGATCCAGGATGAAGTTCTCGCGAGCCGTGGGCTCAACGACTCCTTCGATGAGCAGCAACTTCGCTCCCCGCGGAGCGTCCGCTTGCAAATTCTTCAGAATGGCAATGGATTCCGCATCAGACCAGTCGTGCAACACCGTCATCATCATGTAGGCGTCGCACGGCGGGATTGGGTCTTTGAAGAAGTCACCACCCACGTAGCTGACGCGCGGCATGTTGCTCTCGCGAGCTCGCTCGATTGCCTGAGGGAGATCAAACAGGACGCCGCGCGCTTGCGGCGCTTTGGCCAACACCGCGTATAACAAGTGCCCGAGACCGCCCCCGATGTCGCCTATCGTCTTGAAGGCGCCAAAGTCATAAGCCTGCATGACTGAACCGATCTGCACGGCGGACTTACCGGCCATGGCCTCGTGAAAGAGCTGCGCCTCCTCGGGATGTTCAGCGAGGTGTGGGAAGAGTCCGCCCTGGGTGACCTGTGCAATAGGCGGCTGGCCGGTGCGCAATGCAGAGTCGAGCTCCCGGTACGCGTCCCAATGAACCTTCAAACCCATCATGCGGGCCAGAGAGCGCAGGGATCCACGCACACCGGTACGGAGCATGCGCGAGGACTCGTTGTGGGAAAAACGTTCGCCGTCGTGCTCGAAGACGCCGTGGTTGGCGAGTGCGCGAAGAATGCGATGTAGTGCGTCTGGAAGCACTCCGAGGGAGCGCGCCAGCGCCTCCGCGGTCTGCGGTTCGTCGCCCAATACATCGGCCACGCCGAGATCTGCGGCGACATGCAGACAGCGGGATGTCCAGTAGGCGGTGGCAAGCTGCAGAACGGGCGCCGCCGGGTGTGGTGACTCTTTGCTCATTTACGTTCCCCCCACGGTGATCAATGCGCCGGAACCGAATTCTACGCTGCAACCATTGCCCGAAAGGCCTTCAACCACCTTCCGGGACACTATCCAGTTCGGACACGGAGCCGCCTCGGGACGCTCTTCGCGGCGCCGTCTCGCGCAGAAATAACGATAGCACCAAGCCAACGATCTGTCCGCCCAGGGCAAAGTAGAGCGTGTATTGAATCCCGGAGTTCTGCGCAATCGCTCCGGCAATCGACGGCGCAATGCCCCCGCCGAAGATCTCACCCGCCCCAATGACGATGCCCGCCGCCGAGGCGATCAGGCCCGCCGGGGCCGCTTCCGCCGGAATCGGGCCGGCGAGGATGGCCAGCGCGCCGAAATTGAACATCGCGGCGACAAACAGCAGCCCGAACAACATCGGCAAATTAGTGCCGCCCGTGTGAATGAAGAACCACAGGAACACGGCGGCGACAATGAACGACAGCATGGTCGCCGTCCGGCGCCCAATGAAATCCGACACGGTCAACAGGCCGAACTGGCCCAGCGCGCCACCAAACCCGATTGCCGACGTGACGAAGCCCATCTGGGGCCCCGTCAGCTTGAGGTAGTCCACGAGGTAGTTGGGCATCACGGCGGACAGAACGAACACGCCGGTCATTGCGCACAGAAGCGTGACCATCGAGAGTGGCACGTTCCGGTGTTTGAATATCTGGGACATTGGGGCGCGCCTGGGCGCGTGCCCGGCTGCATGCGCCGTGCTTGCCACAGGCTCTCGGATGACAAACCACAGGGCCGACGCTACGACGAGCCCTGGAATACCAACCAACCAGAACACCTTGCGCCAAGTGGTGAATTGCAGCAGTTGCGTGGCGAGAATCGGACCGATACCGCTACCAAACAGCGCGATAGTGCACTGGAAGATACCGTTATTCATACCGCGTCGTGTTGGATGAGACGCTTCGATCGCCACGGCGACACCGGTCGGTGCCACCGCACCCTCGGCGGCGCCCATGATGGCACGCATAAACAGCAAGCTCATGAGTCCCGTCGCCATACCGCTGAACACAGACAGCAGCGAGAAGAGCACTACAGCAGGAACCAACACCCTGCGGCGTCCGAGCCGATCGGACAGGCCGCCGATGACCACGGCGGAAACTCCCCAGGCGATACCGAGGGCACCCACGAGGTTGCCGAGATCCTGATAGTTCAGCGCCAGATCCTTCATCATCGCCGGAAACAGCGGTGGGAGGATGAACCGATCGAGGCCGACCAACCCGAATGCCAGACTGAGTGTCAGAACGGCCTTCCACTCATACGAAGAATCCCAACTCTTTGCGGTCGACACAGCACCCCCGGAACGCGCTACATTGGCGCGAATTCAATTCTTGCTTCGCATCATGAGCCGCCTCCCCATGGCGGTCAACGGCCTGTGTTGAGCGGATGCCGCAGCATGGTCACCCAAGTCGGGTACAATCAACAAATGGACGCTTTCGTGACCTCCACCGCGGACGTGCGCAGCCCGAGAATCCTCTACGGCACCGCGTGGAAGAAAGAGGACACAGAGAGCCTCGTCCGGACAGCGATTCTTCAGGGATATCGCGGTATCGACACCGCGTGCCAGCCCAGGCATTACCACGAGCCCGGCGTCGGTGCCGGAGTATCCTCCGGCAAGCTCGCGCGCGAAGATCTGTACCTGCAGACCAAGTTCACGCCGCCGTCGGGCCAGGACCCGGCGCGGATTCCGTATGACCCGAAGGCTCCGCTCACCGAGCAGGTCAGGCAGTCGTTCGCCGTCTCTCTGCGAAATCTAAGGACGGACTATCTGGACTGCCTCGTCCTGCATTCACCTGTGCCGGGCGCGAGACAAAACCTGGAAGTGTGGCAAACGATGGAGTCGCTGGTGGACGCTGGTGGCGTGAGACAGCTCGGCATCAGCAATTGCTACCAGCTCGAGCAGTTGCAGACCTTGTGCGATTCGGCGCGTTTCAAACCCGCCGTCGTCCAGAATCGTTTCTACGCGGATACCGGATACGATCGCGGGATTCGGGCATTCTGCCGGCAACACGGCATTATCTACCAGAGCTTCTGGACCTTGACCGCCAATCCGCACCTGCTCACGCATCGGACTGTACGGGATCTGGCTTCGCAGCATGGCCGGACGCCGGCGCAGATCCTGTTTCGATACCTGACACAGAACGACATTGTGCCACTGACCGGAACTCGCTCCGCAACGCACATGCGCGAGGACCTGGCGATTTTCGAATTCGAACTGGCGGACTTTGAGCGCGAAGCGATGGACGCGCTATTCTGACATTGAATATTCGTGGCGTGGCGTAATCGCCCAATACTCCACCACCGCGTCGCCACGAACACAGACAAACTGCGGGTACAACACGACAGTGGGATCGCAATGGGACACGATGAACGCCAGGCGCTCGCCGCGGGAGGGTCGCCGGGCCCCGGGACCCAAGGTCACCCGTCCAAACTCATCACCGTCGTAGGAGTAGGTCCACCCCCGCTCCCCCACTGAAGAAATGGGCGGAGGCCCGTTGAGGGCAAAAGCCTTCGTGCCCGCGTCGGTCGTGACGTGATCATCCCATTGAACCCCGACGACAGTCGTGTCCACGAACAAAGCCGGGCTGAAGCGCCCCGCTGAGGTGTCCACGGCCAGATAATCCGCGTCCATGAAAATGTACGACCCGGTCTGCAATTCCGTGTAAACACCGCCGGGCCCATCAAACTCCGCGGAGCCGGTGCCTGCCCCCGTCACGATCTGCGGCTCGAGTTGCTCCCGTTCGAGCGCGGCGCGCAGAATTCGAACCTGGTCGGCGACCCCGGCCACGGCTGAGCGCCGCTCCTCCTGGTTGCAGATATGCTGAATGTGGCCGGCATAGGCCTGAATTCCACCAAACTCCAGTCCGGTCGTCATCCGGATTGCCTTTGCGAGAGCCACT
>DATMQL010000499.1:0-5465 GCA_035566815.1 Steroidobacteraceae bacterium
CATGCCGAAGAGCGACTTCGACCAAGCACCGGAATCGAGTGCGAGGCCGACCATCGCCCCGATAACAACCAGCGCGAATTGCATAGTCTTGTTCCGCGGCCCGCGGTCCCTGTTACGTTTTGGTGATATCGCGCGCTGTCAGATCCAGGCAGCGCCACGCCTTCTCAACGAGCTCATCGATATGCGCGCGCTCCATGACGAGCGGCGGTGAAATGATCATGGTGTCGCGCACGGCGCGCATGACGAGTCCGTTCGCGAAACAGTGATCCCGGCAGATCGTCCCGACGTCGCCGCGATTGGGGAAAAATCGGCGTGTTGCCTTATCGGCGACCAACTCGAGCGCGCCGATGAAACCGATACCGCGTGCCTCGCCGACGAGCGGATGCTCGGCGAGCTCACGCCAGCGGCGCTGCAGGTAGGGACCGGTGTCGGTGCGTACCCGCTCGACGATCGCCTCTTCCTGCAAAATTCTGATGTTGCGAATGGCGACAGCGCAAGCCACGGGATGCCCGGAATACGTGTAGCCGTGGTGAAACTCGCCACCCTTCTCGATCAGGACCTCGGCGACACGGTCACCTACCATCACAGCCCCCAACGGCTGATAGCCGGAGGTGATGCCCTTGGCCAGGGTCATGATGTCGGGGCGGAAGCCAAAGTGCTCGTGGCCAAACCAACGCCCGAGGCGTCCGAAGCCGCAAATCACCTCGTCCGCGATCAGGAGGATTCCATACTGGTCGCAGATACGTTGGATCTCGGGCCAGTAGGTCTCCGGCGGAATGATCACACCGCCAGCGCCCTGCAGGGGCTCGCCAATAAACGCGGCAATGTTCTTCGGTCCCAACTCCTCGATCTTATCCGCCAGCGGTCGCGCGGCCTGGACGCCATATTCCGCGGGAGAGAGGTCGCCACCGTTCTCGTACCAGTAGGGCTGCTCGATGTGAACAATGCCTGGTATCGGCAAGCCGCCCTGCTCATGCATCGGGCGCATACCACCAAGACTCGCTGCCGCCATCGTGCTGCCGTGGTACGCGTTCTCGCGACTTATGATGGTGTGTCGTCCGGGCTCGCCGCGCAGATCCCAGTAACGCCGTACCATGCGTACGATCGTGTCGTTGGCTTCTGATCCGGAACCGGCATAGAACACGCGGCTGAACTGCTGCGGTGTCACTTCGGCAAGCAACCGCGCGAGCTCGATCGCCGGCGGGTGGGCACTTTTGAAGAAGCTGTTGTAGTACGGGAGCTCCAGCATCTGCTGGTAAGCGACTTCCGCGAGCTCGCGCCGCCCGTAGCCGACATTCACACACCAGAGGCCGGCCATGGCGTCAAGAATACGGTTGCCGTCCGAATCGTTCAGATAGACGCCATTCGCGCTAGTGATGATCCGGGCGCCGTGGGCCGCGAGTTGCTTGAAGTCAGTGAACGGATGGAGGTAGTGCCTGGAATCGACCTCCTGCCATTCACCCGTGGTGCGAGAACCTGCCAGATCGTGCTGAGTGCCCATGAAACCGCACGGTAGCCGAATGCCCGGGCCAGCGCCACGGCAGCGCCAAGGTATCGGGGCGAGAAATCAGAGGTAGCGGCCGACGCTACCTCCCGGAGCCTCCGGTAGGCTCGTTAGGCTCAAATTCAGCGCGGGTCTTGGCGACCTTGCCCACGCGGCGGAGCCGGTCGGTCATCCGTACGATTTGCGGGTGGCGCACGCTGCTGCGGTGGAGGCGCCGGCGGTGCCGCGGGACGGGGTGCCGCCTGGGGTACTGGCGCAGGCGGAGGCGGTGGGGCCGTGAAATGGGGTACCGGCGCGGGCGGAGGCGGCGGAGCGTTAAAGCGAGGCACCGGCGCCTGTTGAATCGCAGGCGCCTGCGATCGCTGTTCCATCTGCTGGCGTTGCTCCATCTGCTGGCGCTGCTCCATCTGCTGGCGCTGCTCCATCTGCCGCTGCTGTTCCTGCTGCCGCTGCTGATCCATCTGCTGTCGCTGCTGCTCAACCTGCCGTTGCTGCTCCATCTGGCGCTGCTGCTCAAACTGCCGTTGTTGCTCCATCAGCCGACTGTCTACCTGAGGCCGACTCTCAACTGGCGGCCGATTCTCCACGGGCGGCCGGTCGTACGAATTCGAGCCCGGACGCCCCTGCTCGACCTGCCCCGGTCGGAACCCCTGGCCACTGTTCTCGCGCGGCACGGGCGCAGGTGCCTGCGCCGGCATCGACGGCAAAGTGCTATGCCCCAACGCACGCTCGCGCTCAGCCCAACTCCGAGTGTCACCCGGTGCGGGAGGCGAAGGCATCACCGCGGGCGCACGCGATTGCTGCTGAGCAGGGGGCCGTGATTGTTGAAATCCCGGACGCGCGGGCTGCGACTCACCCGGTCGCGCCTGTTGCGACTCTCCAGGACGCATCTGCTGCGACTCACCCGGACGTGCTTGCTGTGAGTCACTGGGCCGCGAGGGCTGTACTGCCGCGCCCGGCCTATTGAAGCCCCGCCCGTTAAACCCGCCGCGCTCTCGATCCATCTGCTGTGCCGGCGGAGTCACCATCCGCACCCGAACACCAGGCGCCGTGGGAGGCGCTGTTCGAGCCACCACCTCCCGATTCGCCAAAGCCGGGGGCGGCCGTCGCACAACACCGCCCCGCATCACATTCTGTCGAACCGGGGCAATGGAGGGAGCCACAGCGGTCGTAGCGAAGCGCCCGTCCTGCCCACGAGGAAGATTCACTCTGTGAGAATTCACCGACTGAGCCGATGCAAACACGTTCTGCGGAACCGTAGTTACCCCGCCCGCAACGCGACTGTTGACATAGTTGACGTTCGCGGCGCGGCCCCGATAGACATTGGTAATGTAAGTGCGATCGACAATCGTGGTGTTCGTGATGTTTATAGAGTGGACGTACCGGTCACTCACCCGATAGCCCGGCACGAACACCTCGCGCGGTCCGAGTGGGAACCAGCCCACGTGGGCGCCCCCTCCTCCGCCACCGACCCAGGCAACCATGGCGGGCGCATACACCGGGCGAACATGCCGCGGCCCGGGAATCCAACACCACGAGTTACGCCAGCGCCCCCAGCGACCGTAGTGGAAAGGCGCGTATCCCCAAGGCGCAGCGTCGACCCACGTGTAGCCCCACGGAGCAATATAGGCCCAGTGACCGAAGCTGTAGGGAGCCCAATCCGCCGCCACCGTCGTCGGGACCCAGACATAACCGTAATCCGGAGTGTTTTGCCACTCGCCGTTGTCATCGAGGTCCTGCGTTCCGGCAATATCCTCGGCCACGTACTGGCGCGAGACCGCCTGGTCGAATTCACGATCCCGCTCGAACGACCAGCTATCGAAACCATCGGGGGCACCCAGCGTCGCCGGAATGACGGACACCTGGTCGGTGCCCATGAAGGTCATCATTTCCTGGTTGTCGATCGGAACCGTCTGCCCGCCGCCGCTGGCTTCCGCCTGGCCTTCGATGACTCTGACTACCGTGGTATCGCCGGCTTCGCTGACATCCACCCGATACTGCCCGGCTTGATACAACAGCACGGCGAGGTTCGGCGTATCGATCTCGTACGTCTGGTTTTCCAACAGCTCGCGCACGTGAACGAACACCGTTCCGGCGGTGACCTGCATCTGCGCGATGTTGTCATCGAGATTCAGAAACGAGAGGCCGGTGCCGGAGCCCACGCGGATGACGGCGCCGCCGATATCGAGCTCAGCACGCGAGCCTGGCGTATCCGACCAAAGTCGGTCGCTCGTCGTCAGCGGACGATTCAGCTCCGCGCCAACCCAGTCCTGCGCTCCCGCCGGCTGGAGAGAGACGGAGCCCTGGATGTAGCTCAACCGCGCAACGCGCCCCGGCGGATCGTCTTCGTCAGCGAGCGCCACGCCGAGCATCAGAAAGGAAAGCAGTATCAGGGCACCGAGCCGGGTCGCCCCGGCCGACATCACAGATGAAGCACGCATTCGCATTTCGACTCAGCCTAGCCGTTTTGGCCGGCATACTGTAACGAATTGTGGGCCGGGAGGACTGAACGCGCCGTGAACTACACCTTAAACGCCGCGACGCGACGCTTTCTTACTTATTGGACGCTTTTCCGCGCCTCGGGGTTCGATGCGGAACGCCCATTGTTCCACCAGTGGACGAGCGCGAAGACAATGGCAACGGCCCCCATCACCTCATGCGTTGCGCCGGCGACATCGTGCAGTTGGTCGGTGGTGTAGTAGAGGGCGTAACCGCTAGCCGTGAGCACCACCACAAACCCGGCGAGCGAGAAGCCGGAAATTCGATTGGGAGCTCTTCGCCAACGATCGCTGATATGGTTCGCGGTAATCCAGCCGAACAAAAACACGCCGCAGACCGCGAGCCACCCGTGTAGGCGAAGAAGCAGCGGCTCGAAGGGATTCGGCGCGGGCCCGAAGTCCGTCGCCGTCGGAAAAGCAAAATGCGCGACGAGCCACACGCAACCGCTCACCCACAGCAGCGCGCAGACGATATAGATTGCGCTACGCAGACCGGTGGACATACGACCGGTGGACATACGGAAGTGCGGCGGCCTCAAGCCGCTGGCGCGGTGCCGGGACGAAGCGTCACTTCCCACAGCGCCACGAGCCAACGAACACCTTGCGTAACGTGCCCGCACGACAGCGTCGCTCCGGCGATGTTCTTGATGTCGGCTTCGAAGCGCAGCTGATCGAGATTCTGGCGGCCGGAGAACTGGTGCCTCCAAGCGTCACTGCGGACTTCGCCACCATGACTCTCTCTGTACGCGAGTACCTCGAGCGTCCCCAGGCGGCCTGACGCATCTATTCCGGTGGCGTAGGTGATGAAGTCCTGCCTGCCCACAACCTCGTCGACAAAAACGTAGCCCAGTAGCTCATCGCCTCGAAACGCTCTCCAGGACCGCAGCGAGCGATGCGGGGGCTGCGGGCCGGCCAACGAAGCCACGGTCTGCTTTTGCGCCGTGTTCAGGGCGAGGATGACCTCATCGAAGCGATCCGCGGTCGGAAAAATAGATTTCTGCGCCTGTTCCACCGAAAGATATTCGGCGGCGACGACGATTTGCGCCGGCGCCGTGAGCGCAGCGAGGCCCCCTGTCGCAACCAGTGCCCAGTCCCGATGACTCACAGCCACTCTCCAGCCCGATCACGCACGCAACGAGAGAATTCCATTTGACAATACGAATGCGAATGATTCTTAATCAGGAGCATAACGACCTTCGGTCTGATGCGCCACCCATTCCCCTCGAAACGCTTACGAATTGCCCTGGGCACCTGGGTTGCCATCGAGGCGAGGGGTGCGGCCGGCCCAGACGGCGAGGTCGCGGATGAAACGGCCCAAGCTATCGACGCCGCCTACGCTGCTATCAGCGCAGTCGAAGCACGGATGCACCCGAGCCGCCCGGGAAGCGATCTCGCCCGGATCAATGCGGCGCCCCTCGATACCCCGATCCAGGTGCAACCGGATACCTGGCAGGTACTCGAGC
>DATMQL010000500.1:0-4251 GCA_035566815.1 Steroidobacteraceae bacterium
CTTGAAGTACAACGCCTGGTTGAAGCGGCCGCCGAGATCGGGCTCGAGCGCCGCAATCCGCTCGCCGTCGAGCCACTCGAACTGCTCCGTGCGACGGCTGAAGTTGGCCAACTCGCCGCTGTCGCGGCCGTGAGCGACAACCAGGCTGCCGTTCAGGACGGTGCCTGGAAACCGCTCACGCCACCACGCGAGGCTCTCGGTACCCAACGTCGCGATCAGTGGCTCGGCACTCTCGAGCTCGCACCAGGGCGCCAGCATGCCGCCGGCGTACCAGGAACAGCCCGCAGCGCCGAGTTTCTCGCCCCGATCGACGACCTCGACATCGGCGCCGCGCTCGGCAAGCTCCACGGCGCAGGCGAGCCCTGCGACGCCGGCGCCCATGACGGTGATCTGCATGGCTCAGCTGTTCTTGGCGGTTGGCACGTAGATTTCACCGCCCACCGCGCGGAACTTCTCCGACATCTCACGCATACCCTGTTGCTTGTTGGCCTCTGCCCGGACCTCGTGCGAAATGCGCATGGAGCAGAACTTCGGACCGCACATCGAGCAGAAGTGGGCAACCTTGTGCGCTTCCTTCGGCATGGTCTGATCGTGGAACGCGCACGCGGTGTCAGGATCGAGCGAGAGATTGAATTGATCTTCCCAGCGGAAATCGAAGCGTGCGCGGGATACGGCGTCGTCGCGATCCCGTGCCCCCGGATGACCCTTCGCCAGGTCGGCCGCATGGGCGGCGATCTTGTAGGTGATCACGCCGACCTTGACGTCATTGCGATCGGGCAGGCCCAGGTGTTCCTTCGGGGTTACGTAACACAACATGGCCGTGCCGAACCAGCCGATCATCGCGGCGCCGATCGCCGAGGTGATGTGGTCATAGCCAGGGGCGATGTCGGTCGTGAGCGGCCCGAGGGTGTAGAACGGCGCCTCGCCGCAGTGGGCGAGTTGCTTGTCCATGTTCTCCTTGATCTTGTGCATCGGGACGTGGCCCGGTCCCTCGATCATGACCTGGCAGTCGTGCTTCCAGGCGATCTGTGTCAGCTCGCCCAGTGTCTCCAGCTCGGCGAACTGCGCGGCATCGTTGGCATCCGCAATGGAGCCGGGGCGCAGGCCGTCACCGAGCGAGAAACTCACATCATAGGTGCGGCAGATCTGGCAGATCTCCTCGAAGTGCTCGTAGAGAAAGCTCTCTTTGTGATGGGCGAGGCACCACTTCGCCATGATCGATCCGCCACGCGAGACGATACCGGTGACGCGGTTCGCCGTGAGCGGCACGTAGGCGAGACGCACGCCCGCGTGAATGGTGAAGTAGTCCACGCCCTGCTCCGCCTGCTCGATGAGCGTGTCGCGGAAGATCTCCCAGGTGAGGTCTTCGGCGACGCCGCCGACCTTCTCCAGCGCCTGGTAGATCGGCACAGTACCGATCGGAACCGGCGAATTGCGGATGATCCACTCACGGATCGTGTGGATGTTACGTCCGGTGGAAAGGTCCATGACGGTATCCGCGCCCCAGCGGATGGACCAGACCATCTTGTCGACTTCCTCAGCCGTGGAGGACGTCACCGCGGAGTTGCCGATGTTGGCGTTGATCTTCACCAGGAAGTTGCGGCCGATGATCATCGGCTCCGACTCCGGATGGTTGATATTGGCCGGGATGATCGCGCGGCCGGCGGCGACTTCCGCGCGCACGAATTCCGGCGTGACATAGTCCGGGATACTGGCGCCCCAGGAGTTGCCATCCTGCTGCAGCGGCTCCTTGTTACGCGCGCGTCCGATATTCTCGCGGATCGCGATGTACTCCATCTCCGGCGTGATGATGCCGGCGCGAGCGTAAGCGAGCTGCGTGACGGCCTTACCGCCGGTAGCCCTGTAGGGACGACGGAGATTCGGGAATTCGGGAGCCGCGCCCTTCGTGCCGATGACGTTACCGTTGTCGACCGGCAGGATCGGGCGGCCGTCGTAGGCTTCGACATCACCGCGAGCTGTCACCCACCCTTCCCGGATACGGCCGATGCCGCGCTCGATATCGATCTTCACGGTCGGATCGGTGAACGGCCCCGAGGAGTCGTACACGGTCACGGGCGCCTCACCCGAGGACGGATGAAGGGTGATCTCGCGCATGGGTACGCGCAGGCCTTTGTGGATTTCCCCGGCCTTGTAGACCTTGCGGGAAGCGGGCAATGCCTCTTGGGCGACCTGCAGCGGAACGGCGTTCATGATGATGCTCCTTGGGCGGTAACCACGGAGATCCAGTGAACGCTGTAAGACTACTTTCCTACGCCAGCATGAACTGGATCAGGTTCAGAGGGTCGCCATGCCGCGGTATCACCGCGTTCGATGGCCTCTCAGCCCCCTGGCGGGGCTCCCCTAGCGGCGCTCAAAGTAGTACGACTGCGGTCGATGGTCAATGCTTCGCGGTGCCTTTATCGTTCTCCCGGTTCCACCACCCTCCGCCCAGGGCCTGCAGGAGTGCGGCGGTGTCGGAGTAACGGTTTGCACGGGCCTGTGCCAGGTTCAGGACGGCCTGGCTGTACGATTGCTGGGCGGTGAGGAGTGCCAGGTAGCCCACCAGGCCCAGCTCTACGTTGTGGCGAATCGCTTTCAGACTCTCCGCGGCAGCCTGCTCGGCCTTCAGATTGGCGATCACCGCGTCGGCATCGAGCTGCAAGGCGGTCAGGGAATCCGCGACATTCTGAAATGCCGCCAGCACCACGGCTCGATATTGCGCGCCGGAGGCATCCAGGGCCGCCGCCGCAGCGCGCCTCTGGTGAATCAGCGTGCCACCCTGGAAGAGAGTCTGTGTCAGGTTCCCGCCCACGGTCCAGAATGTGTTGCCGCTGGCGAATAGCTGATTTAACACGGTAGATGTTCCCCCCAGGGTACCCGTCAGGGTGATCTGGGGGAAAAGATTCGCGGTCGCGACACCGAGCTCCGCGCTCGCCGAGTGCAGTTGTGCTTCCGCCGACAGCACGTCCGGTCGCTGCCGGACCAACGCGGACGGCACGCTGAGCGGGACTTCCAAGGGCAGCGTGAGATCGGCGAGCTCGAACCGTTGCGCCGGCTCGTCACTGGGAAAGCGACCTGCGAGCGCCGCCAACAGGTGCCGTTGCACGGCCAACTGCTTCTCCAGCGGCGGCAGCGTCGCCTCCAGGTTGGCGACCGCCGCGTCCACTGCCATGACATCGGTCTGTGCGATCGAGCCCAACTCGAACTGGCGCCGCAGAATCCGCGCCGATTCGCGCTCGCTGTTGAGGATTTCCGTGGTAGCGGCGATCTGTGCACGCAACGAGGCTTCCGCGATGGCCGCGGTCACTACGTTGGACGTGAGCGTCAGGTAAGCCGCTTCGAGCTGAAAACGCTGCGAGTCGGCCTGCGCCTGCAGGGATTCCAGCTCGCGTCGGTTGCGTCCAAAAATATCGAACAGGTAGGAAACACTCACCTGCGCGGTGTGCAGGCTGTAAATGGGCGCGCCCGAATTCAACGCCGGCTGCAACGTACCGGTCGCGTCGCGATTGCGAGTGAAGTCATAGCCCGCCTGGACTTCGGGGAACAAGGTGCCGCGCTGAGCGGCGACGTTCTCGTTCGCCTCGCGGAGTGTTGCCTGCGCAGCCTGGAGCGTCGGATTGCTCTTGAGCGATTGCTGCACGAGCTCATTCAGCGCGGTCGAATGGAACAGCGTCCACCATTGGCCGGGAATATCCATCCCCGTCACATAGTGTTGAGCATCGGCACCGGCCTGCGGCGGCGCCGGCTCGGCGAGATAACCGGTTACCTTGGGGGCGTCCGGGGTCCTGAAGTTGGGACCCACCGCGCAACTGCAGAGCACTGCCGCCGCGAACGTAATCGCCAGGCGCCTCATACACTAGCCTCCTGCGCGCGCGGCTTCTCCGGCATAGGCCTGCGCTGCGAGAACAGGAGGATCAGCACCGGCAGGACCAACAGAACGAGGATCGGCGTGAGCAACATGCCACCCACCACCACGAGGGCGAGCGGCCGTTGCACCTGCGACCCGATTCCGGTCGACAGCGCCGCGGGCACCAAGCCAACACAGGCGACGACACAGGTCATCAATACCGGGCGCATCTGCACCTTGCAGGTGTGCAGGAGCGCCTCGACCCGATCGAGGCCCTGCTCGATGTGCAGGTTGTAGTACGACAGGACGATGATGCCATCCATGGTGGCGATGCCGAACAGCGCCACAAAGCCGATGGCAGCCGAGACGCTGAAGGGCGTGCCGGTGAGAATGAGCGCGAAAAT
>DATMQL010000501.1:0-4137 GCA_035566815.1 Steroidobacteraceae bacterium
CGTACAAAAGCGCCGGTCGTCAATTCACCCGCGGCCGTGCTGGTGACCGGACGTGCCGACAACGCGGCTCGACTGGTTGGCCCTCGACTATGCGGGCATCGATTTTGGGTTGGACGACCAGGGCAATGTGCTGTTTTTTGAAGCCAACGCCTCCATGACCATCCATCCGCCGGCTCCGGATGAGCGCTGGACGTTTCGACGCGCACCGGTCGCGAGAATCCTGGACGCAGCGCGCCGCATGTTGGTGGAGCGAGTAAGTCAGCACCCGGCGAACGAGATCTGCGCCGACTAGACTCCTGGCCGCCGTCGTGACTCTCAACTCAAAGCGGGCATCGCGCGCCGGTCCAGAACTTCGATCACGGCGCGATGCGCCTCGAGTATCGCCGCATCGGTGTGTGGGCTCGCGGCCGCGTCGGCGTTGGCGATCGAGATGAGCCCGAAGGGCTGGCGTGCGACGACGTTCGGCCGGCTGGGAGTCGAGGTGAACACCCAGTCCAACGGGTCATACAGACTGTTGTATGAATACGTGTAACCGTGTGGCCAGCGATTGACCGTAATGGCCAGTATGTCGTCCGCCGCTTTGAAGCCGCCGGGTCCGAGTACTCGCGTGAGTTGCTCCCGGATACTTCGCTCGAACGTCTCGAACGAAGTGGCAAGGAGCTCGGCTCTACCGAGGCGATGTTGTAACTTGATGGGTTGCCCGGGTGCGCACGGGGTGCGCTCCATGTGTACCACGATCGGCTCGTCCGGAGTCTGGGGATGTTGCAGACCGCCCAGGGACGCGGCCTCCGAGAGTGACACCTCCGAATGGTACATGCCTGGGGTGTTGATGTGGCTGACACCGAGCTTGTGGAAGCTGTGCCAATTTCGTAACGCGACGCTCGTGTAAACGATGGGCCGCTTCACGCTGTAGGACAGGGCCTCTTTCTGGGCCGCCGGAAGTGTCGGGACCAGGTAAGGGATGAACATATTCCAACATGCCATCACGCAGGCACGTCCGCGCACGCGATAGGTCTTGCCGTCGCGAACGTACGCGAGCTTCACTTCCCGGGCTTGCGCGGGATCGCCGTCGTGCTCGACTTGCACAACGGTGCTGTTCAAGCGGATGCGCGCCGGTTGGTTTTCCCTGTCCAGCAACGAGTAGTCGACTCTTGCGGCGCCGACGTCTTCCATCGTGCTTCCGGGAATCGCGTCGGGGATCAGAGAGCGGACCAGAAGGCGGGCGACCGTCGCGTTGCCATCGGGAAAATGAATTTCGCCGCCGCCGCCGTCCATTCGTTGCCGGCCGTGTTGTCCGCCCGGCAGATCCTCCAGGGTGCCCTGGGGCGGAGGCTGCAAGCCCAGGCCGTCGAAGCCGGGCAGGCCATCATTCCACGCGAACAAGGCCGGCACCGCATCCGGTCCGGCGCAATACCATCCTTCCGACGCCCGCGCGAAAAACCACAACAGGGAGGCATCGACCTTGGCGACCTTCAGAAGGTAATCGCGATAACTCATGCGGGCGAGCTGCAGCTTCTTGTCGGCGTCGCTCGAGCCCGCGAGATAATCGGGCTGATGGGGATCGTAGAGGCGCTGCAGGTCGCGTCTCGCGGCATCGGTCAGCGGGCTCTGGCCGAGGAATTTTGCGGTAAAGCCGCCGCGCTCCTCGGGCGAGCCCACCAGGAGTCGGTCGTGGCCCCAGGTCTCGCGGTCGAAGAAGTACGCTTCGCGCAACCCCAACGAATCGTACAGGGTATGGTTCCTGGAGTTCGCGGCCACATAACGGGGCAGGTCGATTCCAAGGTCGCGCAGCAGCTCCTGCGCGGGCGCGTTATAGCGGAGCGGCGACTCGATGTTGAGAGTGCCTCCGTTGAGCACCATGAGCCGGCCGTTGTATTCGAACTCATTGCGCTTCGCGTGTCCGCCGAAGTCATCATGGTTGTCGAGCACCAGGACGCGGGCGTTGCCGCCCATTCGTTTCAGGAAGAAGTGGGCTGCGGAAAGGCCGCTGATGCCGCCACCGACTACCACCAGATCGTACGACTCGTCCGAGTCGATCGCCGAGCTCAGATCCCAGGCACGCGCGTCGCGCACCTGGTGCGCGACTTCGAAGGAGCCGGGATGGCTGCCGCGCATCCCGGTTCGTCTTGGGGGGTAGGGGTTCAGTGGCGCGGGGGGTCCAGACGCAGCGTCGGCCCACACGGGGTCACCTGCAAACATCGGGCCCGTGAGTGCGACGCCGACTCCACTGACGAAGTCACGTCGCGTGATTGGCAGGTGCATGCCTAGCTGGCGGTCTTTGTTGCTCATCACCCCGTACCCGGCACGCCCTCGTGCTCTTGTGGCTGGTGCGTATCGAATAACGATACGTACGTATCGAGACGCTGCGGGAACTCTAAGACCGGGGGCGGGTTCTCGTCAACGCAGCGCTTCGACCAGTTCGCGCACCAGTCGCGGGCCTTGGTAGACCATGCCCGTGTAAAGCTGTACCAGGTCGGCGCCCGCCTCGCGCAGGCGCCTGGCATCCGAGGCCGACGCTACCCCGCCCACACCGATGATGGGCATCTTGGGGCCTACGGTTTCCCTGAGAATTCGGACTGCGGCGCATGACTTGGAAAAAAGGGGCCGGCCGCTCAGACCGCCGGTCTCACCCGCCAGCGGGTGTCCGGAGACACTCTCGCGAGACACGGTGGTGTTGGTTGCGATGATCCCGGCCACCGGCACGGAAGCCGCCGCGGTGGCGCTTCTGCGGAGCTCCGCTTCACTCAGATCCGGTGACAGTTTCACCAGCAGGGGCACGCGGCGTGAGTGCCGGCTCTCCAATACGCGCGACTCTTCGAGAACCCCGGATAGAAGAGGTACGAGTTGGTCGACGTCCTGAAGCGATCGCAGGCCGGCGGTGTTAGGTGATGACACATTGACCGTAACGTAGTCGGAAACTGTGAAGACTTTGCGCAGACAAAAGATGTAGTCGTCGATGGCGCGATCGAGTGGTGTCACGGCGTTCTTGCCAATATTGACGCCGACTACTCCGGAGGTTCGTCGCGAACGCAAGCGCTCGGCGACGCGTTCGGCGCCATCGTTGGGAAATCCCATCCGGTTGATGATGCCTTCGTGGTCCGGCAGGCGGAAAACACGCGGGAGCGGGTTTCCCGGCTGGGGCTTCGGAGTGACTGTTCCGATCTCGACATGACCGAAGCCGAGAGAAAACCAGCCGTCCACGGCGATGCCGTTCTTGTCGAAGCCTGCTGCCAGCCCGACACGGTTGCTGAAGGCGAGGCCCAACATTCGGATGGGTGGCTCGGTCGCCCGCGGCCGCGGCTTGATTCTGCCGAGCAGGCGGACGCCATTGAGCGTCAGGGAGTGAGCCTTCTCCGGAGAGAGGCGGAAGAGAGCGGACCGCGCAACCTGGTAGACCATGGGCGAAAGTATCGCCTAAACGATCGCGCCCGGCGATGAATCGCGCCTAGTCTTTCTGTCTCACCCTCATGGACGCGACGTGCGGGCCGGACAGCCAGTACGATCCCAGGTGTTTGTCGATCTTGACGGTGTCCCCTTCCCGCAGGCTCAAGTCGCCGGCGACTGACTGCACTTCCTGCCAAACCTGGCCGTTGTCCAGGTGCCAGGTCAGTTCATTTGGCCGGTGATCGATGCTGACAATGCGTGCCGTGAGGTGCTGCGGGTCGCTGTGCGTGGCACTTCCGGCGCCGGCGGTCGCGGTGTTTTCGGCTGAGGGTGGGCTGGCGTTCGAGCTGGAAGCTAGTGGCTGCGCGCCGGTTGTGGCAGCGGCTCGTGTCGCTGGTGGACTCTGCGGTGTTGCTGTGGTCGGCGGCGTTGGGGCGGGCGAAGTTGCTCCAGAAGATGCCCCCGATGCAGGTTGCGACGCTGATGCAGTCGGCGGAGCTGGCGCTGCGTTGGCGGCCGGCGCTGGGAATCGCGCGACCTCTCTGTCGTAGCACATGAGCCGTCGCAGCGAATCCGTCTCCGCCGCACAAGCCCGCACGCTGGCGGGCAACGACTCCACCGCCGCGAACGCCGGGAATGCAGTCAGCGCCGGGAGTGCGGCCAGCGTCCACGCCAGCTGCCGTACCCGTATCGACCGTGCCGAGACCTGCTTCTGCAATAGTTCAGGCATCTGTCTCTCCGATTGACGTCAGA
>DATMQL010000502.1:0-11083 GCA_035566815.1 Steroidobacteraceae bacterium
AGCGCCGGCGCCCGGGTGGGATAACGGGCAATGATCTGCGGCTTGGGCTCCGGACTGAACCCATAGAACTTCGGCTGCGTGTCCGGCGCCGTGAGCTGAATGACCGTCAGGCCGTTGCGGCCGTCGGCCACATACGCAAACAGGGAGGCGTTGGTGGAACCCACCACGACGTCGCGGGCATCGCTCAGCGCGCCCTGCTGATTCACCAGCTGATGCAACTCGATGCCTTCCGGCTTTTCGATGTCCACGATCGCCAGGCCCTGTTTGCCGGCCGCCACGTAGGCGTAAGTGCGGGCGAGATATATTTTGTGAGCATCCTCCAGGGGGATTCCCTTCTCCACGACCCTGGGATGGCGCTTGTCGGTGATCTCCAGGACTTTGAGACCCTCGCGATCCGTCACGAACAGGTAGCGGAACTGCAGAGCGGATGCCCTGACGTCCTGCAGAGGCACCACGCTTTCAACTCGCGGATGCAATGGGTCGTCCAGGTCGAGGATGACCAGTCCCACGTCGGCGGCCACGTAGACGTAGTGCCCCCCGATGGTCAGATGCCTGGCGCCCTTGAGAAGGCCGTTCGGATTCCAGGTCAGGGCGCGCTTGAGCCGATTGTTGCGGGGATTGCCGTCGGCCAGCGTGTTGACGTCGGTCAGGATCAGGCCTTCGCGGCTGTCAGTGATCAGGGCATAGTTGTAAATGGGATGAAACGGCTGCTCTTCGTTGTCATCCCGCATGAGACGTCCCGTGTTCCGCGCGGGATGAATCGGCTGATTGGTGGGAAGCGCCACACAGGTGGCATCCTTGGACGCGACCCGCGTGTCGTGACCCAGTGGGCTCGACGGGCCCGTCAGAATCGGCTGACTGACAGCCTTGTTCGCGACGCTGGCGACATCGTAGACCTGGAGTCCATGATGGCCCTCGGCCGCATACAGGTACTCGCCCCGTAATTGCAGGCAGCGAATCGGCTCGCCCGCATGATCGTGGGCGGTCTGAAGCTGCTGGTGCAGTTCCTGGTGATGCCGATAGTTGTCGGGGTAAGCGTACTTCTGCAGGTAGCTGCCGATCACCGCCTGGGGTTCGTCCCATTCGGTAACCTGCACTCCGGTCACGCCACCTGCCGTGCCGAGCCACGCGTAGTGCCCTACGAAGTTGACGAAATTCGTCCCCTGCAGCAGCAGCTGCGCCATGATCGCATTGTTATCGTTTGTCGCGGACAGATGGCAGTCGTCGCAGGTTTTCGTTTCCGTGGTACGCTCGGTATGCGGATAGTGGGGATTGAAGGCCTGTGAGCTGTAGCCGCTCGCCGAGATCGGCGGCTGTTGAATGTAGGTGTGCTCGCGGTTGATGTTGGTCTGGGACACCACCAGGGCCGAGCTCGAGCGCACCGGGGCGATTTTACCGCCGTCGGTCGGCCCGCGCCGGCCTAACATAAACATATCCTCCCGGGCAACCTGCGGGTTGTAGGTCGCATAGACGCGCGCATCGCCTCCTTCGTAATGATGGGACGGGGTCTTCCAGTTCGCCTCGGTGGGAAGATGACACCCCGCGCAGCTCGTCGTCCACGACGTATGGCAGGAGTAACACTCCATCTTATTAACGCTGTGAGCGAGTTGGTCCGCGGGGACGTCATGGCCCCACTTCTGCGTGGTCGTATCGCTCCCCATGAGCTTGGCGCGGGCCGCCTTGGCGTTGTAGTCCGCCGAGCCCGGAGTGACGCTGTCGCGCACCAGGTGTACGCGCCATTCGAGCCCGGGAGTGACCAGCGAGCGCTGATATAACTTGCCGTCACGCCACTCGAATCGCTTGCCGCCATCGGGGTTGCGCAAGAGGCTCAGATCGTTGCCTGCCGGGGGAGCGGCAGGTCCGGAGGTGCGCAATGTGGGGTATGCGTCGACAGTGCCGTGACAGTCGACGCAACTGATCTCGATCGCCTGGGCCACCTCGCCGTAGATATAGCCGTTGCTATGGTTATCCTGGGCGAAATGACAATCCACGCATTGCATCCCCTTTTCCATGTGGATGGATGCCATGTGGACCGCTTTCGAGAACTTCTTCGGATCGTCGTCAGTGACGACGGTTCCGGCGGCGTCCAGCAGGTTGCCGTGACGATCGCGCTTGTAGACCGCCCGGAAATTCCAGCCGTGTCCATGGTAATCCGCGAATTGTGTATCGTGCAATTTCGGGTTGAGCTCACTCACGTGCGTGAGAAACTCCGTATCAGCCCACTTGCCCTTGGGAGCCGCGCCCTCCGGATTGCGGTCGTTGACGGCCCTGATCTCCTCGGGTGTCGGATACTTCTGCTTCTCGGGCCACATGGCCGGCGCGTCCGCCTCGTAATCCCACATCGTGTAACCCATGAATGTGTTCATGAACACGTTGGGCTGGTGCATGTGGCAGGTCATACACTGGCTGGTCGGAATGGAGCGCGTGAAGCGATGGGCGAGCGGATGTCCCGACTCGTGTTTGGGAATGACCGGATCGACGGAGCGGCTCTGGCCCGTGTTGCCCGCCGAGGCATACGGCCCCGAATGTAGCGGATTGCGGTCGTTCGCGTAGACCACGTGGCACCCGGCGCATCCGGAGCTGCGGTAGTCGCCCGGTTGGTCGTTGGTGCCGAGGAACCACATGTGCGGATCGTTGAGCCGGGTCTTGTGCACATTTAACACGGGAATGGAGACGCGTCCCGCCGTCCCATTGCCGCGGTTCGAGACGTGCAGGTCGGGACGGCCCGGCTCATTGAGTGCCTGGATGCCCCCGGTGAGATTGGGCAACGCAATCTCCGGAAAACGATTGCCCGTCACCCGGCCGCCGGGCTCGAACACGCGGAACACGTCGGCCGTCGGCGCTGACTCCCAGTGAGGCACGGGCTCCAGGCCTGGGAGTACTCCGTGCTGCACGAGAGCGCTCGTGGGGTCCGGCAGCAGAGGACCCTTGATGGCCGCGGCATCGCCCGTGGGGGTGTACGACTCACCGAGGATGTAACGCTTGTACGGCAGCACGCCATTGTTATAGGAGGCGCCTCCCAGGAGCATGGCGCTCGTCGACATGAGGCTGCGCATGGCGGCGGAGATGATTGCACCGTGACAGGCGCCACAGGCTTTATCGGCCACCCGGTAGTCCGCCGGGTTCATGAAGCGGATGAACTCAGGTGACTCGCGGTTGAGGAGCGTGTAACTGCGTTGTGGCTTGGCGCTCCTGGGATAGCCCCATTCCTCAGGATACCGGGGCAGCACGTGCGCCAGATCGCGCAGCCGCTTGTATTCGAATTCCAAGCGGGGCAGCCCCCGTTCGGGGATCTGGCTCGCATCGCCTCCATGGCAGTCCGTACAACCCAACTTGACCGCCGGGTTGTCGTGCATGGACAGCCGGTCGGTTTGCGTGTGACAGCCGAGACAACCCACACTCTTGCGGTCGACTTCACTCAAAGGCTGATCCGCGGGCGCCGGTGCGGATGCCGTGTGCCCCGCCGTGCTCCACAACAGCATCAACCACACCAGCCAAAATGCGTGACTGCCGGAACGGATGCTGTGTTGTCGATTCATGGAAGCGCGGCTCAATAGGTCAGAATGAGATTGAAGAAGGCGGAAAACGGAGCATTACCTCCCGTGAGTTGTTGGGTGGCCGGGGCGGTCAGCAGCCGCGCGGCGGTCAGACGCAGGATGACGTTCTGCGAATCCAGGGGACGGTAGAACAGGTCGAAGGACAGGTCGGTGCCGATGTCCCTGCCCGGGAGACTCCTGCCGAGCACGGCGGCGAGAGTGGCAGTTTGGTCGAACCACAGGTGATTGGCATCGAGCGACAGCCGCACGGCCGGTGAGAAATCGAAGTCCGCGCCCAGCCCGACCAGGCGCAGTCCGGGGTTCTCATAGTTCGATGCCCCGGGAGCCGCCGATGAGCGCAGGTCGGGAAATAGCGAGTCACGCACCTTGAGATTGATCTGGCTCAATGCCAACGGCAACTGCTGATGGATGAAGAAACTGGAGTCAGCCCCGGCGAACAGCGCGCTCTGACTCAAGCCATCGAAGCCATGCGCGGTTTTGTCGAAAGGGTCCGAATCGCCCGACGCGTACAGGCCGGAGGCCCGCACCCGGATCCAATCGAAATCCCGGGATAACTCCGCCGCGGCGAAGCTCGCCTGTACCCGAGTATGGTTCGCGCCGAATTCACTGACCTCCTCCCGGCCGAGGACTTCGTAGAGGGAGCCCGTCAGGTTCAGTTTTCCGATGTGACCGTCGACGCTGTATCCCAGGTAGGCCACGTCGTAATTGTGCCGGCTGCCATTGACGAACGTCGCCGGGGCGATGCCGGGTGCGGCAGCCACGATTTCCGTCCCCGGTGCCCGATTGCGGTCGTACAGGAAGAGAAACTCGGATGTGAGTCCGGGTCTGAAAAGATCCTGCACGTAGAGGTTTGCCAGGAGGATGTCGTTGTCCGGAAGGCCGGCGCCGAATTCGTCCTGCCGGGCGGCGTTCTTCGGGAGGGGACGGAACACACCGATGTTATATTGATAAACGTCGTTGTCGCGCGTGCCGAAGACCCTGATGCCGACGGGCTGATCCGCCAGTATGAAGCCGCGGAAATCGCTGTTCACGGCCTGAATGCCGACCCGGACGCTGTCGAAGTCATAGTTCGCGGACACGTCGCGAAGGTGCTTCTCGACAAAGAGCGCCTGGGCACCGAAGGTGCTGGCGGAAACCTGCTCGCCGTTTGTGTGGGTGGAGCTGTAATTGAAGATGGGGGTGAAGCGGAACTGCAGGTCCGGGGGCTGGAAGATGGTGTCGCCCCTGTAGAGCACAGCGTCGAGGCTCATCGTCTGGCTGTCGAACTGCTGCCGCTTCGGGTCGAGAAACGGCGTGCCCTGGACCGCCGACACCGGAATCCGCCGCGACTCCAGCAGCGTGTTGGAGGTGGCGGTGCCGTTGAAAAACCAGTTGCCGCCGAAGATCGGCCGATCCAGCAGCGGTCGGTCGCCTTTCAGCAGATTGTTGGCGGCATAGGGGTTCACCAGCGTGGCCGGAGCCCCTACCTGATCGACGACGCGCCAACGATCCTGTGCGGCCGGCGCAGGTAGAGCCGTCGTGTCCGGAGTGGGTAGGCGGTTGGGATCACACTCGACCTCATCGTGATCGCGGGGCGTGTGACCGGGGCGGCGCCTTGTGGGCTGAGACAGATCCGACGTGCAATCGGAGTTGGGATTGAGCGGGGTTGCAGCCACCACCGGCGGCGCGGTGGGAGTCTGCGCGTACGCATGAGGACCCACCGCGCACAGAATCGACGCAGCCGCGGCTTCCACGACCGCAGCGGCAGAGACAGTAGCCGTGTCGCTCGGGTGACGGCGCGGCTTCATCGGGCCGCCTTTTCCGGGTTCGCTGACGCTCGCAACCACAGTCCGCGGCTCGGAATATGGAACGCGTGGCACATCAGGCAGTCGGAAGCGACTTTCGCCGAGCTACCGGCTCCTCCATGACACTCACGACACCGGGCGATGCCCGGAATCAGAATGTCGGTCGCATGCTTGGACTCGGGCGCTTTGCCGTGGCAGGACACGCAGGTCTCGGAAACGTGGGCCGCATGATCGAAACGGGCCCGCGGCATCCAATCCGCCGTGAGCTGCACGGGCTCGACACGCCATTGCTCCAGGCCGGGCTTGCCGGGATCCCGGGTGACTTCGTGACAATCGGCGCAGACGCGCTTCTCGAGCAGCTCCCGCGCGATTTTCAACGATTGGGTGTCCACCCAATCGCGGGCGCGGCGCTGCTCACCTTCCGAGAGCGTCTTTTGCTCGTTGCCAGGTCGCCTGACCTGCCGGCTTCCGGCCGGGCTGGTCGCGCCGCTCTGAACCAGGTACTCGTGGCTGAAGTGCTCCCGCAATGTTTTGTAGACGGCCTCGATATTGCCGTGCGGTACGCCACTGGTGGGATCGTGCTCGTCGAACAACAGGCTGTGACAGCCGCTGCAGTGGGTCTCCATGCGGATGGGGAGCATTTCCCGGCCGCTGGAGTTGGGCCGGTGGCAATCCTGACAGCCCAGTATCCGCTCGCCGGTGGGGGACTTGATGCCCTTGGGGTCGAGATGTTGCAGGTGCGAGAAGCGCAGATGCGAGTGCTCGACGAAGTGCGCGGGATCGTCGCGATCGAGGCGGATGGCCTTCCAGGGTATTGGAGTGTTTCCCGCGCCGGGGCCCGTAGCCGCGCCCGAACCCGAGCCCGCACCCATACTCGCCAGCACGGTCAGTCTGAAGTCAGGATGATCGGTTCCGAAGTCCGTCGCATTCCGCACCGTTGTGTTGGCTTTCCGCCGGCCCAGGTCCGCGTGACAGTCGGTGCAGACCCTGGGGTCGCGCTGCACGAGCGCCGCAGGCTGTTTGTGCTCCACATGACACGCGGTACATTGCGTGTCATGAAACAATGACACATCGGCGGTACGAATGTTGACATGATGTTGAACGTTGGCGTGGCAGACGAAACATTCGTGATCGCGGACGGGCTCGAAGGCCTTCACGTGGCAGGCGTCGCAGCGCGTGCCGATCGATTGATGTGCGGTATGCAGCGGCCCGGGCGACCATAGCGCGTCACTGGGAAGCAGCGGGGTAGCCCGCAGGGGGTCCTGTATGCCGGGCATCACGACACCGATCAACGGCAGCAGCAGAAACAGGGCCGCGAATCCCAGCGACAACGCCCAGGACCACGGGCTCATCCGCGGGCCGGGAACCAGCACATCCCAGCGCTCGTAGTCCGGCTCAGGAGGGTCGTTGGCGGGCTCATTCACTTCGAGAATGACGGCCCGCCGCGACCGGGTCGGGCGCACGGTAAGTCGGGCGGCGCCGATCTGCAGCACGTCCCCTGCTTTGAGCCGCGCGCGGATCTCGCGGCGTCCGTTGACTCCGAGTCCCTTGCCGCTCACCGCCGCAACCCGCAGCCCGCCAAGTGAGCTGGCTGTCAACACCGCGTGGCGCTCATCAACTCCCGCAGCGGTGAGTTGCAGGTGCTGATTGGGTCCGCTGCCGATCGTCAGCCGGCGTGTATTGAGAAGAACGCCGCTGGACGCGGGATTGGATCCGGACGCGCCTCCGCCGGAAGCCTTGCGTAGTAACCAGAATCGCACACGCTCACCAGTACAGAAATACAGTGATTACGTGGGTAAACAGCGCCGCCAGCAGCGCGCAACACACAGGCACATGGATGAACAGCCAGATGCGCAGCAGCGCCGCGAGCTTCGTCTCGCGGCGCAGGCGCTGCAAGAGCGCGGCCTTCGCTCCCGCGCATTCGAGCAGACTCTGCAGCGTCGCCCGTGTGCCCTCCTCGGGGGCCGCCAGGCGCAGGTCGGCCAGCTGCTCGATCAACGCATGGTTGCCGGAGTTCGGCACGAGGTGCGCGGCTTGCGAAGCCGATCCGCCAGCGATCATCAGGTACGAGCGGTCGCGGGCGCGCAGCTGCGCCCACAGGCGCGGACCGCCCAGATCGGTGCGACGAATCGAATCGCCGATCAGGGCCTCGACCCGCGGCGCGAGGCCGGCGAGTCCCAGTGAGCGCTGATCCAACTCGGCGATCTGCAGAAGCAGTTCCTTACGGCGCAGATTGCCTCGTTGCCGGGTCATGAGGCCCGGATAACGCACGTAGGCATAAACACCCCAACAGCCGCTCAGGGTCACGACCCACATCAACACATACGCCGCCGTGTGAACGTTGGCACCAAAGTGCATGCCGCTGTGAAGCGTGGCGATTACGAGGGCTGCGATACCGAGATAGACATGCGCCGAGAGCCAGCCGATTGCCGTGCCGATACGCGAGCTGAACGACCGTTTGCGTACACCAAACAGCGACAGAAAAACGACCAGCAGTCCCGCGATCGTGCCCAGCGTGTAACCCAGCCACGTCCCCCCATTGGGCGGCACCCTGGGCTTGTCCACCATGTAGGCGACGATCGTGGCCACCGTGGCAAGGGTGGCCAGTGTCCCGTAACGGTAGTTCCGATAATTGACGAATGACTGATGCACTGGATTGGAATGCCGCGGCGCTCATTGTTGAGCCGCTACCGCTCTTTGCCTGGCGAGCTTGATGACGTCTTCGGCATGGATGCGGATCGCCGCTCCCGTCGGGCAGGCGCGGACACAGGCCGGGCCGCCTTTGAGCGTGGCGCAGACGTCGCATTTAACGGCTGTCTTGGCAGACTCCTTGGGCGGCCGCCCGGTCATCCGGCTGAGCAGGCTCGCCTTGGGAGCCACCTCGGCGAGTTGGATCACACCGTAAGGGCAGTTTTCCACGCAATTCCCGCACCCGATGCAGGTATCCGCGATGAAAACCTCGCCGTCGGGAAGACGGTGGATCGCATTCGGCGGGCAATCCTGCATGCAGTGTGGATGCTCGCAATGGCGGCAGGATGTCGGCAGGTGGAGGGAAAACAGGGAGGGTCCGGCGCTACGGTCGAGACGCGAGACGCCTTCGTGGGTCGCGGCGCATGCCTTCTCGCACTGATCGCAGCCGACGCACAGGTCCTCATCGATCACCAGCACACTGGTGGCCTCGCCGAGGCCGTGCGACATCAGGTACGAGAACACTTTTCCGGCCTGCGGCTGGGCCTGCATGTGGGCGTGTTGCGCCAACTGCTGTGCCGATTCCGCTTGCAGCTTGTTTTTGATCAGCACGTCGGCCGCGAGCAGCCGCCGGAAGCGCTCCTGGTCGATGCTGAGCGCCTCCGTGACGACCGTAGCCAACGCGCTCATGGAGCGAACGGCTTCCCCGGCGAGGCAGCCGGCGGCATCCAGGTAAGCACCGGCGGCCCCGTAGGCGATGACGGTCTCGTTCGCTTCGGTCTTGCGCGATAGCGACACCGATCCGCTTCGAACCATGTAGAAGCGATCGGCGACTTCGCCTTGGCGGAAGAGCGCCTCATCCGCCTTGATCCGATGCAGTTGCACGCCTTCCGAGAGTGCTGCGACAGTTTGCGGGCTCGCATGCGGCATCAGGAAGACGCGCAAGGCGCGCAACGCGTAGACCTTATCGACGTAGGCACGGACCGCTGGCTCCGAACGTAAGAGCTTACGCATCGCGCTGTGAGGCGTTTCGAGGACGATGCAGTCCGGTCCGGCCACGGCGCTCATCTCATGCGGGCGCCCGGAGATGAGCGCCATTTCGCCGAAGAGCTGGCCCGAGCGCAGCGTCATGGGATTACCGTCGCCGGCGCTGAGGTGCACCTCGCCCCTGAGCACGTTGAAGACGCTCGACGAATAGACTCCCCGGGTAAAGAGCCGGGTCCCCTTGGCGGGAGTCAGAATCGTACTGGCCAACATGAGCTCGCGCAGGGCGAGCTCCTTCACGTCGCGGAAGAGACGCACCGTCCCGTGAATCTTGCGCAGCGTCGAGTCCACATCGCGGCCGTCGCGCAGGCGCTTGAAGACGTTCGCCAGGATATCGTGGTCAGCGGGCTGCACGGTCCGGCCGAGCAGGTGCTCGACGACCTCGTAGCCCTGGTTCATCGCCTGCTTGATGAGCGGAAATCCGGCCAGGGCGCCGATGATGTACAACCCCGGAACCGTGGATTCGTAGCGGGCGGAAAGCTCGGGAGCGGCATCCGGTGCGTCGGAGAGAAACTTCGCACCGGCTTCTTCTATGAGCTGTCGCGTCGGAATGGCACCCAATCGGGCCACGATCCGATGGCAGGGGATGGCCTGCTCACCGTCCGGGGTGTCTACCTTCATGACATAGGGCGTCGGTGCGGCCTTGCTCGCGATGCTGTCGAGGCTCTTCGGTCGCGCCTCGGAGACACACTGGATCTGTCCCGCGGCGATGGCTCGCAGGACACGAGCCGCATTGCCTTCCTTGGCGCGCGGAAAGCCAGTGCCGCGGTTAAGGAGCGTCACGCGGTTCTGACGCGCAAGCGAAATGGCATTCTCGATCGCAGCGTCACCTGCGCCGATGACGATGAAACGCTCACCCCGGTGCGCCTCTGCGGATTCCAGCGTGTACTGCACACAAGGCAGATCGCCACCCGGGACATTCAGCCGGCGGGGGTTGCCTTGCACGCCCAGGGCCAGGATGACATTCCGGGCACGCACGCTGCCGCCCGATTTCAGGCGCAGGCTGAAATTGCCCTGCGTACCCTCGATCGCGGTGACCTCGGAGCGGTAGCGGACGTTGATGCGACGGGTCTCGATGGCTCGCTGCCACGCTGCGAGAATCTCCTCGCGGCGTCCGGCCGCGAATTCGACATCGCTGCGCAGCGGCAGCACACTGGGCTCGGCCATCACATGCTTGTGATGTTGGTATTGCTGAACCGTGTTGGCGTGCTTCTCGGCAGACTCCAGCAGCACGTGCGACAGCTTCTGCTCCGCTGCCCGCGCCGCCGCGCTCAACCCACCCGGCCCGGCCCCGACGACAGCCAACTCATACAACTCTTCACTCACTCGCGACATTCACATTCCCCGAGACAGTACACGGCCCCAGCCCAGGCGTCCGTAATTCACGAAGTACGGCTACCTTTTTACACCCCCTATTGCAGGCTGACGCGACGGCGTAATCGAACGATGCGAACTGCCACGCGCAGGAACATTCTGACTCAATGTGCGCTGACTCGTAATGTGTCAGATCGGAGACACGGCGTTGGTCATCGTGGAAAACAACTCCGACGCGCCGACGATGGGGGTTTTCAGGTGTCGTCACATACCTACACTCGCGCACCATCGCCCGCGACGAATGTCGGAATGTCGGGCCGGAATATCACGTATTTGCGGTAATAGGTACAGCGAGCGTGACGCTCGCGGTATAGCCGGAAGTCGCAGCGTGTTGGTACCATCGCGCGTGCTTGTCCGATGTTGGATGACCGGACCTGTAGGCGAGCACAGCCCCATCTGTGTACGGCGAATTCCTCTGCACCGGGCAGAACAGTACAGACTACGGTCACGCCCGCCCCTGGGCGCAATGACGGGCAAAAATTGCAGCCGGGCGTTACCCTAGAGGCATCACCTTACTGAGGAGGCGACCATGGCTAAGGTACTGGTTCTCTACTACTCAGCTTACGGACACATCGAAACCATGGCCCACGCCGTTGCCGAAGGCGCTCGCGGGGCCGGCGCGCACGTGGACGTCAA
>DATMQL010000503.1:0-28492 GCA_035566815.1 Steroidobacteraceae bacterium
TAGGCTCCCGCCCCCCTGACGAAGGAAAGCATGTCCATGCGCCGGATTCTGTCCCCCCTGATTGCCGCTATTGCCTGCGGTTACGCCGCCCTGCTGTTCCAGGCGGACGCCGTCGCGCAGACCCGCGAGCTGGCCACCAAAGGCGCGCTGCTCGATCGCGTTGCGGCCGTGGTCAATGACGGCGTGGTGCTGAACAGTGAGCTCGACGACCAGATCACCATCGTGAGCGAGCGCCTGCGGCAGCAGAAGCTCGAGCTGCCGCCCCAGAACGTGCTGCGCCAGCAGGTGCTGGAGCGCCTGGTGCTGCAGGAGATCCAGGCGCAGCGCGCTACAAAGGCCGGATTGAAGGTCCCTGACGAGACCCTGAACACCGCGCTGACCGACGTCGCTCAGCGAAACGGCATTCCCCTCTCGCAGCTTCCCGAAGCATTACAGCAGCAGGGGATCGACTACGCGGCCTACCGCGAGGACATGCGAAAGGAACTCACGCTGGGCCTGCTCCGTCAGCGCGACGTACTGCAGAGGATCAGCATTACTCCTCGCGAGATCGACCAATACCTGGATAAAGAGGCGAAAACCCCGTCCTCGGATAACGAGTACAACGTCTCCCACATTCTCATCGCGGTACCGCAGGAGGCCACCCCGGCGCAGCTGGATGAGGCCGCCAAGCGCGCGCAGGACGTTTCCACCCGCGCCAAGGGCGGCGAGGATTTCGCCAAGCTGGCGCTGGCCTATTCCAAGAGCCAGACGGCTCTCGAGGGCGGTGCCCTGGGCTGGCGCAAAGGCGGCGAGCTGCCGACCTTCCTCACCGACGTGATCGCGAAGCTCAAGGCGGGAGAGGTGAGCGACCCCCTGCGCACGCCTACCGGCTATCACATCATCAAGCTGAACGAGGTCCGCGGCGGCAACCACAAGGCGATCGAGCACCAGGTGCACCTCCGCCACATTCTCATGAAGACGACCGAGTTGGCCGATGACGCCACCATCCGTCAGAGGCTGAACACGATCCGCGAGCGCATCGCCAAAGGTGAGGACTTCGCCGGCATCGCGCAGGTGAGTTCCGAGGACCCGGGCTCGGGCTCCCAGGGCGGTGACCTCGGCTGGACCGGACCCGGCACCTTTGTGCCCGAGTTCGATGCGGCCGTCTCGGGTCTGAAAGAGGGCGAGATCAGCGAGCCCTTCCACACCCAGTACGGCTGGCATATTGCGCAGATGTTGGGCCGCCGCGATTTCGACAACACGGACGAGCTGAGGCGTCGGCAGGCCATCGACGCCATCCGCGCCAGTAAAGCGGACGAAGAGACCGAGCTGTGGCTGCGTCGCCTCCGAGACGAGGCCTACGTGGAATACAAGCTCTGAGTGCGCCCCTTCCCCGAATAGCGCTCACCTCTGGCGAACCGGCCGGCATCGGCCCGGAGCTTTGCCTCGCCATCGCACGCCGCGAGCTCCCCTGCGAGCTCGTCTGCCTCGCCGACCGGAACCTGCTCGTCGAGCGAGCTGGGCACCTCGGCCTGGACATCGAGCTGCGCACCTACAACAGACCCCAAGCCGCGGGACCGCACGAGAGCGGCCCCCAGGGCGGCGGACCTCAACACCGCGCAGCACAAGCCGACAGGCCCACCGTGCGCCACGAGCCCGGCACCCTCCTCGTCGAACACCACGCCCTCGCGGCGCCCAGCGTCCCCGGTCGCCTCGACGTCGCGAACGCCAGCTACGTCCTCGACCTCCTCGATCGTGCAACCGACGGCGCGACGGCCGGCGAGTTCTCCGCGATCGTCACCGCACCCGTTCATAAGAGCGTGATCGCCGACTCCGGAGTTCCCTTCACCGGCCACACCGAATATCTGGCGGCGCGTACGCACGCCCCGCTCCCCGTGATGATGTTGGCGTCCAAAGCGATGCGCGTCGCGCTCGCTACAACCCATCTCCCCCTGAAGGACGTCAGTGCCGCGATCACGATCGACTCGTTATGTAAGATCGTCGCGATCCTCCACCACGATCTCGAGAAATGGTGGGGCATTCCGCACCCACGCATTGCCGTCTGCGGACTCAACCCGCACGCCGGCGAAAGCGGTCACCTCGGCGACGAGGAGATCCGCGTGATCGGACCCGCGATCGCACTCCTCAAGGAGCGCGGCATCGATGTCAGCGGACCGTTACCCGCAGACACGGCATTCGTGCCACGCATCCTGGCTGACTTCGACGCGGTGCTGGCCATGTATCACGACCAAGGCCTGCCCGTGATCAAACACGCGGGATTCGACACAGCGGTCAACATCACTCTCGGATTACCGATTCTGCGTACGTCAGTGGACCACGGCACGGCACTCGACCTCGCCGGCACCGGCCGCGCAGACTCTAGCAGTCTGTTGTCGGCCATCGAGCTTGCGATCGACCTCGGCGCTCGCGGTTAGCAGCCGTGTCGACACGCAACAAAATACCGTTGCACGCAGGCTATCGCCCGCGTTCATACTCCGGGGCGTCCCATCTGGGCCGCCCGTGCGACGCATGCGTCGCACCCCTGGAGCCGCCACCCAGCCGGCCATTGCGCTCCGCATCCGATGCTCCGCGCGAGCCCGGGGTGGCGCTCGGGGCGGGACGGCGCCCCTCGCCCCAATGAGCTCCCAGTCCAGCTCGAGTCAGCCACCGCGACGCAAGCGGTTTGGCCAGCATTTCCTGCACGACCCCACGGTCCTGGAAAACATCGTGGCTGCGATCGGACCCAGCGCGGACGATCGCCTCGTGGAAATTGGACCAGGCCGCGGAGCACTCACCCGCCTGTTGCTCCAAGCGGGCAACGGCTCGCTCGATGCACTCGAGATCGACCGCGATCTCGTCGCACTGCTTCGCACCGAGATAAACGAATACCCACGCTTCGTACTCCATGAAGTCGACGCGCTGAAATTCGACTTCACCCAGCTCGCCCGCGAGCGCGGTGGAAGGTTGCGGGTCGTAGGTAACCTGCCCTACAACATCTCGACGCCGCTTCTCTTCCACCTGCTCGACCACGCCAGCGCGATCGAAGACCTGCACATCATGCTGCAGAGAGAAGTCATCGCCCGTATGGCGGCCCAGCCGGACGAGGACGACTACGGCCGTCTCACCATCATGCTTGCGCCTTTGGTGACCATCGAGTGGTTGTTCGACGTGGGACCTGGAGCATTCACGCCGCCGCCACGAGTCTGGTCGGCCGTGGCGCGTCTCACCGTGAGGCCGGAACCGGCGTTCACCGTAAGCCCCCACTTCGCGAAAGTCGTCGCGGCGGCCTTCTCGCACCGGCGCAAAACCCTGCGCAACTCCCTGCGCGGCCTGGTCAGCCTGGAACAGATCGAAAGCTGCGGCCTGGACCCGGGAGCTCGACCGGAAACATTCGCCCCGCAGGCATTCAACGACCTCGCAAAGACTCTCGACAGTGACACACCCGTTCCTAACGCGTAGTCTTCAGCAGACGGTTGGGTACGTGAGGACCGAAGAATGTCCGAGTATCGTCGCATCCTGGTTGTAGTCGATCTTACGGAAGACAGCCTGATAATCGGACGTCGTGCGCAAGCACTCGCCACCATATTTGGCGCCGAGATCGAGTTGCTGCACGTGGTGGAGTTCGTACCCGTCGAACCGATGGGAGAAACACTTATGCCGTCGGTGCAGATAGAGGACGAGCTGCTCGAGCGAGCACGACAGCGTCTCGCGACACTTGCGGGTGATCTCGGCATCGCCGCGTCAGCCGCGCGTGTCGAAGCGGGTAATGTAAAGTCTGAGATTGTGCGCATCGCGCGCGATCACAATGTGGACCTCATCGTGCTAGGTAGCCGTGAACGTCACGGACTATCCATCCTGGTGAATTTCACCGAGGATACGGTCCTCCACGCCGCGCCGTGCGACGTGCTCGCGGTACGTGTCGGGCGCACATAGGAGACGTCTGACACGACTTGCCGCGGACGGACGGTGATTCGATAGAATCCGATGATGTCTTCTCACGTGAACAAGATCCGCGTCGAAGTCGAAACGAGCTACGTCGACGAGCAGTCCGATCCGAACGAGCACCGCTTCGTTTTCGCGTACACCATTACCATCCGTAACGAAGGCGCGGTGCCCGCGCGACTCCTGACGCGCCACTGGATCATTACCGACGCGAACGGGAAGGTGCAGGAGGTTCGTGGCGACGGCGTCGTGGGCGAGCAGCCCCACTTGCAGCCCGGGCAAGGCTTCCGCTACTCGAGCGGAGCGGTGCTCGAAACACCGGTCGGTGCCATGCAGGGAAGCTACGAAATGATCGACGACGAAGGTCAGCGCTTCGACGCCCCGATCCAACCTTTCCGGCTAGCCATGCCGGGAATCCTGCAGTGAGCCGCTATGCGATCGGCGACGTACAAGGCTGCTATGCTGAATTACGTGCGCTCATCGCGCAGCTGAAGTTTTCAGCCGACCGCGACCAGGTCTGGTTCGTCGGCGATCTCGTCAACCGCGGCCCGCAGTCTCTCGAAGTCCTGAGGTTCGTGCGCTCGTTGGGCGACAACGCGGTAACCGTGCTCGGTAACCACGATCTGCATCTTCTCGCCGTGGCCTGCGGCAGCCATCGCAAACGCAAATCCGACACTCTCGACGCGATCTTCGCGGCCCCGGACCGGGACGAGCTCCTCGGGTGGCTCATTTCCAGGCCACTGGCCCACCACGAAGGCGGCGACCTCATGGTGCATGCGGGACTGGTGCCGCAGTGGACTGTTGGAATGGCACTCGCTCTCGCGCGCGAGGTTGAATCGGCCTTGCGCACCGATCCCCGGGCGCTTTTCGAAAACATGTACGGCGACGAGCCACACCGATGGAGCGAATCGCTGCAGGGAATGGAGCGGCTCCGCTTTGCCATCAACGTCCTCACACGCCTCCGGGTTTGCACCAGCGATGGCGAGGTCGATCTCAAGATAAAAGGCAAACCGCCGCAGGGGCACGCGGCGCTACGGCCGTGGTTTGAAATCGAAACACGCCTGAGCGCCGACACCCGTGTCGTGTTTGGTCACTGGTCCGCACTGGGACTGGTGCTCCGCAAAGATGTCGCAGGCCTGGACTCGGGTTGTGTCTGGGGCGGTACGCTCACGGCACTCGACCTGGATGCCGAGCGCCCCCCGATTGCCGTTTCGTGCGCGGGATACCAGTCGCCCGATTTGGAATGACTACGGCGGCCGGACGACTCCGGCTCCCCTCTACGACGCCGGCATCACCATCGGTCCCCACGACACGACAATCTGCGGTGTCTTCATAGTGTAGGTTCTCGGCGACAGCTCGAGCACGATCGGCTTCGTGCCCGCGGTCGTCACCGGCAACACGACGCGCTGATTGGCTCGGATTTCCAGCTCTCCAACGGAGCCGGGCACGACCTTTAACGCGATCCGCACGGGCCACATCGTATGCTCACGCGGCTTCAGCGTGACACTGCCAGAGCCACTAGCGCCCTGCAGATCCACGACAAGGGTGTTTCGCATCCAGTACTGGGGAAACGAGGCGGAGGCGCCCGCATCACCCGTCTCGTCGAGCTCGTGGACTTCAGGCGGCGGCGGTGGCGGCTTACGGTGCCACGGCCAGTGCAGGTGGCTACAACCGGCGAGAAGCGTAGCCAGCGCAACGGTGCCGGCAGCCAGCCCCCAGCGAGCCGCTCCGCGTGCACTCTTCCGCACACCCCTACATGCGCTGTCGTATGCGCAGTTTTCGACCATTACCGTACTCCCGCGAGCCCCTTGGCAGCGCGTAACATACGCGAATGGCGTCCGGGACACACCGTATGGAACCGTTGCAATCTCTCAATTTTAAGCGCTGGATCGACGAGAATCGGCACCTGCTCAAGCCGCCTGTCGGCAACAAGCGGGTTTTTCAGGACGGCGACTTCGTCATCATGGTGGTCGGCGGTCCGAACGCCCGCAAGGACTACCACGTCGACCCTGGGCAGGAGTTTTTCTACCAGCTCGAAGGCGACATGGTGCTGAAGACCATCCAGGACGGGAAGCCCGTCGATGTGCCGATTCGCGCCGGCGAGTTGCTCCTCCTGCCCGCGAACGTTCCACATTCACCGCAGCGTTTCGCGAACACCGTCGGCCTCGTCGTCGAACGGCAACGCCGCCCCGGCGAGCGCGACGGCTTTCAGTGGTACTGCGAGAACTGCGGCAACCTGCTGTACGAAGAGTTCTTCGAGCTGAAGGACATCGAAACCCAGTTCCCGCCCCTGTTTGAGCGTTTCTACTCGAACCTCGCCCTACGGACCTGCTCACGCTGCGGCACCGTGATGGAGCGGAAGGGTTGAACGCAAAGGCCAACCCCACCCCGATGAATATTGGACTGATCGATTTCGGACACGGCCAGGTCCGCATCGATCTGAGCCGACCCATCAGCCTCGCCATCGATCTCGATTTTTCGGACCCGCAACCGCGTCACTTCGGCGCGCCGCAGGCGACCTCCCGTCCTTTCGCGGTGCCCGGATTCTCCGGCTCCGTAGAGCACGGTGCGAGTTGCAATTGCCAGACCCTCACGCTGATCCCCCATTGCAATGGAACTCATACCGAATGCGTCGGACACCTGACACGCGAGCCGCTCGACGCCCATCGAGTAGCGCCCCTGGGCTTTATTCCGGCCATGCTCGTCAGCATCGAGCCCGTTGACGCCCGTACCTCGCGCGAGTCAACGCAGCCGACCCCGCACCCCACCGACCAACTCATCACCCGGCACGCACTGGAAAAAAGCTGGCTCGCGGCAATGGCGAATGGAGCCGAGGTGGCAGGTGCCACAGGCGCCGGGGCAGCCGCCGGCGCCACCGCTTCGAGGACCACGCCAGCGCACTTCGAGCCCCGCGCGCTGATCATCCGAACCCTCCCAAACCCACCCGACAAGCAACACCAAAACTACAGCGACTCAACACCGCCGTACGTCTCCCGCGAGGCCGCCGAGCTGCTCATAGAGCGCGGGATCGAACACCTCGTGGTAGACCTCCCCTCGATCGACCGCGCCCACGATGAGGGACGTCTCACAGCGCACCGGATTTTCTTTGGCCTGCCGCCAGCCTCCACGACGCTTGCGCAAGCAACCCGCCCCCGCGCGACCGTCACGGAACTCGCCTACGTCCCGGATACCGCCCCCGACGGACTGTACCTGCTCGAGTTGCAGGTGCCAGCCCTGGGAGGCGATGCGGTGCCAAGCCGCCCGTTGCTCTATCGCCTGTCGGGCCGCGAACCCGGCTGATCCACGCTCGCCCCCTGCTCCATGGCCTACTCAGCTAACACAACCGCCGCGTCATGACTTACGAACCGACCCTGAAACACGCCCGCCAGCGCGACGAAGCCGATCCGTTGAGGGGCTACCGCCAGCGCTTCGCACTTCCCCGCGACGCGAACAAGCAACCCTCACTATTCCTCTGCGGCCACTCGCTGGGTCTCATGCCGATCGAGGCGCGCACACTGGTAAACGAAGAGCTCGATGACTGGTCCCGACTCGCGGTCCTGGGTCATGAGCATGCGCGCAGGCCATGGATTCCCTATCACGAGAATCTGACTGCCGGCCTCACACACCTCACCGGTGCGCATCCAAGCGAAGTCATCGCCATGAACTCGCTGACGGTGAATCTGCACCTCATGCTGGCGAGCTTTTTCCGCCCCAGCGGCCGGCGCACCAAAATCCTCATCGAGACCGGCGCGTTCTCCTCCGATCGCCACGCCGTGACCTCTCAGCTGGCGTGGCACAACCTCGATCCGGCGCAACATCTGATCGAGCTCACGCCACCGCCCGGCAGTGACTCCATCCCCGAAGACGCGATCGAAGCTTGTCTCGCGAAACACGGGGACGACATCGCACTACTCCTATGGCCCGGAGTGCAGTTCCGCACCGGACAGGCGTTTGATCTCCCACGCATCGCGCGTGCGGGACACCTCGTCGGTTGCGTCGTCGGATTCGACCTCGCGCATTCCATCGGCAATATGCCTCTCGCTCTGCATGACTATGACGCGGATTTCGCTGTCTGGTGCAGCTACAAATATCTGAATGCCGGCCCCGGAGCCATCGGCGGCTGCTTCGTCCACGAGCGCCACTTCCAGGACTCTCACCTGGCGGGATGGTGGGGTCACGAGGAAAAGACACGCTTTCGCATGGAGCCGTTGTTCCGCCCGGCGCACGGCATTGCGGCCTGGCAGATCAGCAATCCGCCCATTCTGGCCGCCGCGCCGCTGATCGCCTCGCTCGCTATTTTTCAGGACGCGCGCATCGAGCGTCTACGCGCGAAGTCCATAGAGCTCACCGGCTTCCTCGAGTTTCTCGTCGAGCGGTTGGGGCCGGACGCTCGCTTCATCACGCCGCGCGGAGTCGATTCGCGCGGCTGCCAGATCTCCATTCGCATCGCCGGCTCTCCCAACGACAGCGCCGGCTCTCCCAACCGCATCACCAATTCCCCCACCCGCGGCCGGCGGGTGTTTGAAAGGCTCGGCGAGCGCGGGGTTGTCTGTGACTGGCGCGATCCGGATGTGATTCGAGTGGCCCCTGTGCCGCTCTATAACACCTTCGAGGAAGTGTTTCGCTTCAGCGAGCACCTTGCCGAGGTGTTGCGGGAGATCCGGTGAAACCCGCCAATTCCCATCCCATCAACATCGTCGGTGCCGGTCTCGCAGGAGCACTGCTCTCTGTATTGCTTGCGCGACGCGGCTTCAAAGTCACGCTCTATGACCGACGCCCCGATCCGCGGGAGACCAACGCGGAAGGCGGCCGTTCCATCAACCTGGCGCTCGCCGCGCGGGGAATTCATGCATTAGAGCGCGCCGGCGTTATGGACCGAGTCCGTCCGCTCCTAATCCCCATGCGAGGTCGGATGGTGCATGACGCATCCGGCTCAACAGCGCTTCACCCATATGGGCAACGCGAGCACGAGGTCATTTACTCAGTCGGCCGCGCGGCGCTAAACCGCGTGCTTATAGAGGAAGCCGCGCGCCACAACACGGTGGAGATGCGGTTTGAACAAACCTGCACCGCCGCGATTCCGGAGCGCGACGTCCTACGCTTCCGCGACGGCAAAAACCCTACCGAGTACGAAACGCCGCTTGCACCCACCATCGCTACCGACGGTGCGGGCTCCGCGATTCGCACCAGCCTCGCCCGCGCGCAACAAGTCAGCGTCCGGGAAGATTGGCTCGATCACGACTACAAGGAACTCACCATTCCCGCACAGGCGGGACGGCACGTGTTGGACGGTAAGTCGCTGCATGTGTGGCCGCGCGGCGGCTTCATGCTGATTGCCTTACCGAACACGGATGGAAGTTTTACGGCGACCCTATTCCTGGCGCGCGCCGGGCAGAACAGCTTCGCGGCGCTGAGCAGCGCGACCGCGGTGGACGAATTCTTCAGGCGCGAGTTCGCGGACGTCGTTCCGCTGATGCCCAGTCTGGCGCGCGAATTCGCGGCGCACCCTCAAGGGCAACTCGGGACGGTACATCTGACTCCCTGGCACATCGGCGGTAGCGTCCTACTGCTCGGTGATGCCGCACACGCCATTGTCCCGTTCCACGGGCAGGGCATGAATGCCGCGTTCGAGGATTGCATCGTGCTGGACGGCCTGTTGGATCGTCACGACGAATGGGAGCCCTTGTTCGCGGACTTCGCGCGCGCGCGGCGGCCGAATGCGGCGGCCATCGCTGAGATGGCCCTCGAGAACTACACCGAGATGCGTGACACCGTCCTGGACGCGGGATTCGTGCGCCGCAAAGCGATCGCCATGGAACTCGAGCGACGCTTCCCGGATCGCTTCATCCCGCGATATTCCATGGTGATGTTTCACCCGGAAATTCCCTACGCCGAAGCACAACGAAGGGGCGCGGTCCAGGCGGAGATCCTGCAAGAAATCGACTCGAAGCGCGACGCATCCGGCGCAACAGACGCACAACTCGCCGAGAGCCTCGTCAGAGAACGACTCGCCCCGATCGCGCTCTGACGCGCCCCGGCCACGGGCCCTGCGCACGGCGGCCGCCGGCTACGCGCCCCGGGCTGGGCGCCCCCGGCTACGCGCCCCGGACGATTTCCGCCGCCCTCTAATGCGACCGCGGTGACAACGGCGAATTCTTCCGCTCCAACGTCACGAACGTCACGTCGTAAGCGTTCTTCTCATCCGCCGGATGCTCGCTGTATTCCGCGTCGACCCACTGCGTGGGATCGAAATCGGGAAACATGGTATCCCCCGGCACTTCAGCATGAACCTGCGTGAGATAGATGCGCCGCGCGAACGGCATGAACAGCCGATAGATTTCCGCGCCGCCGATCGCAATGACCTCGTCCGTGTCGCGCACCTTGCGTAACGCTTCATCGACCGAGTTCACGACAATAACCCCTTCAGCATGCCAATCGCGATTACGCGTGAGTACAAAATTGAGGCGCCCGGGCAGTGGCTTGCCGATCGACTCGAAGGTCTTGCGACCCATGAGAACGGATTTTCCGAGCGTAATTGCCTTGAAACGACGCAGGTCTTCAGACAGACGCCACGGCAGAGTGTTATCGCGACCGATGACGCCGTTTTGCGCCATCGCGACGATCATAGAAACGAGGGGATAGGCCATGGCGCCTATTATCTCAAGCCGCGCGTCCCCCGCGCTAGGCTTTACGTTTTCCTAACGAAGTAGCGCGACGCTCAATCCGCGCCAATGGCCTGCAGCGCCGCCACGGCGTCCACCAGCCCGAATCCGGCGTCATAATCAAACCCGGCGACCGGATTGACGGGTTGCGGTCCCAGGTTGCCACCGAGGTTCCTGAGCCGCATGTCGCTGGCCGTACTCTGAAGCACGTTGTAAAGCGCAGCGGGCGTGAGGACACGCGGTGTAGGAACGTGGCGGTGCGCCGCTATGTCGCGTGCGCGCTTGTCCAGTATCAGGGCTGCGACACCGACAACATGGGCTGCCGCGGCGGAAGTTCCTGAAAAGTTAGGAAACGCATCGTCTTCCGAGCTGCCAGGAACGTTAAAACCGAGCTTGAAGTAGAAAAAACTGGTGTTGCCGGCGTCCGGCCCGGTAACACCCGGCTTGGCGCGCCATTGCACCGAGTCGAGACGCCGTCCGGCGCGATCGAACAGAATCGGGGTGCCGCCGGCCGATGAGAAACTGTCGAGACAGGCCGGCACGCATTGCGGCCGCAGCGGACTACCCCAGGCCTGGGTTTGATACCAGGCCGCCGCGCCGACCGCCTCGGCCCCCGCCGCGTTGGCATGGCCCACGATGGTGCTGGCGGCAGTGTCAAAAGTATCGACATCGAGAGCGGCCGAGCCCAGGTCGTACCAGACATATTTGATCACACCGGGCGTGGGACCCGACACCAGCTCGATACCGAGCTGCACCTGCAACTCCTGGTTGGACAGGTTGACGATCACCGGCAACTCCACCGCGTCGCCGCCGATGTTGTTGGCGATGCCCGGCTCCTGGCACACCAGCTGTGCCGGGCTGTCGGTACAGGGCGCCACCGGCGTGCCGTCCATGTTGTAGAAAATAGCGTCGACATCGCTTTGCGAGCCGCGCGAGCCATTCGAGGAGAACGACGGTTGATCCCATTGCAGCGACAGGAGCGAGATCGTGCCTGGGGGCGCCACGACATGCTGCAAATCAGACACCCCCGGGCCGGGGTCGAAGTTATGACGGACGCCGGCCAGACCCTTACGCCCGGACGCGCGAAACGCCGCCTGGTAAGACTGGCGCCCCTCGTTGCCGGCTGCCGAAAAATAAGCGACGCCGCGGGCAACCGCCTGGTCGACCGCATCGGCGACCACACCGTCCTCGAACATGGGCTCGTCGAAATACTCGACGTCATCCACGATCACTTTCGCGCCGTCATTCGCCAGGGCGAGAATGCCGGCCGCGAAGTCTTCCTCGCCGGTGACCGCCGTGTTGAAAGAGAGTGACGTACCGGGAGCAACATCGTGGACGATCTGCATCATCGCACGCCCTTCGTCGGTGCACTCGCTGTCCGGCACGGTATGAAGATCCGACAGCACACGAACACCCAACGGCAGGTCGCCGTTCACCGCATCCTGCCCGGCACGCGTGAAATTCTGGCCGGACGCGAACGGTCCGGGAGCGCAATCGAAACTGTCGGACAGTACACCCACGCGCACGCCAGTTCCGTCGACCCCGAACTGCGAGCGCGCCAGGTCGCTCCGCATGGAGTGATCACCCTGCGTGGTGGTGAGACCAACGCGGGTGGTTGCCAACACCGGCTTTACAAATTTCAACCCGGCGATGCTGGCGAGATCGCTCAGGGCTGCGACTGGAACGCGGCCGGTGACCGCGTGATCGTGCAGCCTGGCCTCCAGCATGCCCTGGCCGACGAGTTGGGTCTTCAGCTCGCTGACATTGTCGCCGTAAGCGCTGATCCGGACGTAGCCATCTTGTACCCGCAATGGAGGCAACTTCGCCCGCAGCGCGCCGTCGTGCCACAACGGCTGCGCTCCGTAAGCTTTTTGCAGATTGTAAAGATGAGGCCCGATCCTGGCCCCCACTCCGCTCTTGGTCTCGAGCAGCAGTTGTTTCAGCGCCGCCGCACTGTTTTTATCGGTCAGGCCCGCGTTTACGGGCGCCATTCCAATCAGGGCGCTAGCAGCGCTCGCACGCGTCGCAAGCGCGCCCGAGACCATCGCCACCACCACGGCCACTCCGGCCGCCACTATGGCCCTCATCGTCTTCCTCCCCGCCCATTCACCGTACGCAGGGATTGTAGGACACGAGCGTTACATCCCGGCGAACCCCATCTGTATTCTGAATCGGGTCCGGGCGCAACTGTCTGTGTAACGGGTCAGTAGACCCTTCAGCTAGGAGCCTGTCTGGCTTAGGCTGCTGAGGTTCAGATTTCCACCGCGGTATTCAGAACCACCACCCCGCGGAACGGCATTCGGAAGAATTCCGCCGCCTGTGTGCTGTGTTGCTGCATCCGCGCGAACAAGCGACGCTGGATGCCCCGCAGCCCGGGCAGCGGACGAGCGCGCACGACGTGCCGGCCCACGAAGAATGAGCTGTCCTCCGTGAAAACCCGTAAGCCGCGCGTGCGGCAGGATTTCAGCGCCTCGCTGACATCGGGCGTTTCCATGAAGCCGAACCGGGCCGTAATGGAATACACCCCCGGCAGGATCTCCTCGATGCTGACCCGCCGCACCGGGTCCAGCCGCGGCGTATGCGTTATTTCAATCTGCAGGATGATCACCCGCTGGTGCACCACACCGTTGTGCTCGATGTTGCGAATCAGGGCCGACGGCACGAGTCCCGGATCGCTGGCGAGAAACACACCGGTGCCCGGAACACGGTATGAGCCGGCGATCATCTTCGCCAACTCGGCGCGCGGCACCGCCATCTTGGCCAGCGCGGCGCGCAATTCCAGCCGTCCGTTACGCCATGTCAGGAACACCAGGAACAACGCAACGCTCAACAGCAGCGGAATCCAGCCGCCCGTCGGCACTTTCGTCATGTTGCCCGCGACAAACACGACATCCACCAGGAACATCAGGCCGAACAGCAGGACGATCCCCGCTTTTGGCCAGTGCCACTGCGTGGCGGCGACGAACGAGCCCAAAAATGTCGTAATGAGCATGGTGCCGACCACGGCCGCGCCGTAAGCACCCGACAGTGCATCCGAGGATCCAAATCCAACAACGAACAGCACCACGGCAACGAACACGGTCCAGTTGACGATGGGAACGTAGATCTGCCCTTGCTCCTGCGCCGAGGTCTGCAACACCCGGATACGCGGCAGCAGATCGAGCTGCACGGCCTGGCGCGCCATGGAGAATGCGCCGGAGATCGTCGCCTGCGAGGCGATGACCGTCGCGGCCGTGGCGAGAACCACCATCCAGGGCAGAACCGCCGGCGGCACCAGGAGATAGAGAGGATGCGTGATCGCATGGCCGGTCTGCAGCAGCAGCGCGCCCTGGCCGAAATAGTTGATGATGAGCGACGGCCAGACAACGGTGAACCAGGCAATGCGCACGGGGTTCTTGCCGAAGTGACCCATGTCAGCGTACAGAGCCTCGCCGCCGGTGACCGACAGAAACACCGCACCAATGATCGCGAGCGCAAACATCGGCCGATGCAGCAGCAGGCTCAACCCGTACACGGGATTGCAGGCGTACAGGACCTGCGGAGCGCGGCCGATCGCAAGCGCTCCGGTCACCGCGAGCACCGCGAACCAGACAATCATGACCGGGCCGAACAGACTCGCGACCCGCGCCGTGCCGCGCTGCTGATAGAAGAACAACACGAACAGCACCCCGATCGTCACCGGGATCACATAGCGTGAGAAGCCCGCGTCGAGCAACTCCATGCCTTCTACGGCACTCAACACCGAGATTGCCGGCGTGATCAAGGCATCGCAAAAGAAGAACGCCGTGCCGGCCAATGCCAGCGCGATCACCGTCTTCGTCCAGCGGCTGCCGCCGACGAGGTGACGTTTCGCGAGGGCGAAGAGGGCGAGAATGCCGCCCTCGCCGTCGTTGTCCGCCCGCATGATGATCGTCACGTACTTCAACGTGACGGAGATCGCCAATGCCCAGAAAATGAGCGACAAAACACCCATCACCGCTTCGCTGTCGAACGGCCCCGCCGCGTTCAGCGACTGTTCCAGCGCATACAACGGGCTGGTACCGATATCGCCATAGACGATACCGGTGGCGCTGATGACGGTACCAACGCTCCAGCGGTGTTGGTTGCTCATGGGCTACGGCATGCCACTAGCGACGCCGCACTTTTTTCTTCGCCGCGGATGTCTTCTTAGCTACCTTGCCACCGGACTTCTTTTTGGCGGCGGACTTCTTCTTCGCGACCTTGGCGCTCGACCGGGGCGCGTAGCCCTTGCCGCCCCGTCCGGACTTACCAGCCGCCTGGCGCGTCCCGCCAGACCGGGGCGCGTAGCCCTTTGCGCGTCCGCTCGCCTTTCCCCGCCCGCTCTTCCCGCCGGCCGCGGACTTTTTCCCCGCCGCGCCCTGCTTTTTTTTCGCCACCGCCTTGCTGCGTTTTTTCTTCTTCTTCGGCTCCGGTGGCCACAGCATCGTGCCCCGGCAGTTCGCGAACCCGCAGCGGCAGGCGAACACCTCGTCTATGTTCTCCGGGTCGTCGTGGTCGCGATAAATCTGGTAGTCGTACGTCATCTCCTCGCCGGGCTCGATCGCGCGCAGCGCCTCGATGAACACCCGGCGCTTCTCCACGACCGACTCGCAATTCGGATCGCACGAGTGATTGAAGAAACGCGCGTCGTTGCCGGCGGTGCCCGCATCGATGACGGTCTTCGAATCGACGATGAAGAGGAACGTGTGACTGTCGTTCTCCTCCTTCGACTCATAGCGCCGATCGGCCTCGTCGTGGGAAACACGCTCTCCGAGATACTCGATGATGCGCTCGCCCTTCTCGATCCGGCGCGTCGCAAACACTCCGCGGCCATGCACGTTGGAATCCCGCACCAGGATCGGCGGCGCCTGTGAGACTGAATTGTTGTCGTCCGCCATACGCTAAACCGCCACCGGCGCCTTGATCGCCGCGAGATGTTCGTAGTTCACGAATTCAAAGTCCTCATAGTCATATTCGAAAATCGTCCGTGGGCGCCGGTGAATCACCAGGCGCGGCAATGGCAACGGCGTACGCGTGAGCTGCAGATCTGCCTGCTCCAGGTGATTCAGGTACAGGTGGGTATCCCCACCGGTCCAGACGAGCTCACCGGGCTCGAGGTCGCACTGCTGGGCAAACATATGGGTGAGCAAGGCGTAGCTGGCGATGTTGAACGGTACGCCGAGAAACACGTCGGCACTGCGCTGGTAGAGCTGACACGAGAGGCGACCACCGGCCACGTAGAACTGGAACAGCGCGTGACAGGGCATCAGCGCCATCTCCTCCAGCTCGCCAACATTCCAGGCGCTCACCATGATCCGGCGCGAATCGGGATTGCGCCGCAATTGCTCGATCGCCTGGGCGATCTGATCGATGGTGTGGCCATCCGGAGCCAGCCACGAGCGCCACTGCTTGCCGTACACGGGTCCGAGCTCGCCCTGCTCGTTCGCCCATTCGTCCCAGATGGTGACGCCGTTTTCGCGCAACCACGCGACGTTCGTATCTCCGCGGAGAAACCACAACAGCTCGTAGACCACGGAGCGCAGATGAATCTTCTTCGTGGTGACGAGAGGAAAGCCATCGCGGAGATCGAAGCGTAACTGCGGACCGAAGACGGACAGGGTCCCCGTCCCGGTGCGATCCTCTTTGCGCGCGCCGTGGTGGAGGATGTGGCGCATGAGATCGAGATACTGCTTCATTGGGCGACAGCGCCAGTCGGTGTGCTCAAGTTGCCTGAAGGAGTGCGTGTACGGTAGCCGTATATCAGAAAGATCAGGCCGATCAGGATCATGGGAAACGACAGCACCTGCCCCATCGTGACCCAGCCACCTGAGAGGTAGCCGAGTTGCTCATCCGGCACCCGCACGAACTCCACGATGAAGCGCGCGATACCGTACCCAATGAGGAAAACACCGGAAATCGCCCAACGCGGACGCGGACGGGAGGAGAACAACCAGACGACCGTGAACAGCACGACACCTTCCAAACAAGCCTCGTAGAGCTGCGAGGGGTGGCGCACCTGTCCATTGACGTCGAATCCCCATGGCACGGTCGTCGTCTTGCCCCAGAGCTCGCCGTTGATGAAATTGCCGATACGCCCGAAAAAGAGGCCGAGCGCCGGCAGTGGAGCGGTAAAGTCGAAGACGTCGCCGAGATTACGCCGCTGTCGCCAGGCGTACAGCGCCATCGCGGCCATCGTCCCCAGGAGGCCGCCGTGAAAAGACATGCCCCCCTCCCAGATCTTGAAGGGGTACCAGATGTCTTTGGCCCAGAAACCCAGGCCATAGAACAGCACGTAGCCGATGCGACCGCCCAGGATCACACCGAGCATGTTGTAGAAAATGAGGTCGTCGACATCGGCCGCCTTCCAGGTCGAGCCGGGCCGGGCGGCGCGCAACCGCGCCAACCACCACCCCCCGGCGAAGCCGAGGAGGTACATGATCCCGTACCAATGGACTTTGACGGGACCGATTTCGAGGGCAATGGGATTGAAGCCGGGATACTTCAGCATGGCAGGTGAAGTTTAGCCGAGCTCACGGGTCACGCGGCAGAAGAAAGCCTTCAAGTACCGGGTCTCGGGAATGGCCGGATGCACAGGGTGATCCGGCGACTGCCCGCCGGACTCGAGAATCTGCACAAAACGCCCGGAGTGCCGCGCGGCGAGCTGGATGGCACTGACCAGCTCGTCCGGCGCCAGGTGATAGGAGCACGAACAGGACACCAGCAGACCATCTCCGTCGATCAGGTCCAGGGCGAGCTGATTCAGCTTGCGGTAGGCCGCCTGTCCCTGCGGAATGTCCTTCTTGCGCTTGATGAACGCGGGCGGATCGAGAATCACTACATCGAAGCGCGCGCCCTGCGCGTGTAGCGCCTTCAACGCGTCGAAGGCGTCGTCACGCACCGTCTCCAGCGCAACGCTGTTCTCGGCCGCATTGCGCTGAGCGAAGTCCAGTGAAAGCTGCGAGGAGTCGACACAACGTGCTGTTGCTGCCCCATTGCGGAGCGCGGTAACCGCCCAGGCGCCGACGTAACTGCACACGTCGAGTACGCGTGCGCCGGGCCGCAGATATCGGATGAGCCGCTGTCGGTTCGCGGTTTGATCGTAGAACCAACCCGTCTTCTGCCCTTCCGCCAATGGCGCGCGGAAACGCAAACCCGACTCCACGATGTCAATCTCGGCCGGTACAGTGCCGAAAGCAACTTCGGTCGACTGCGCCAGATGCTCCAGATCGCGCGCTCCCGAATCATTCTTCCAGAAGAGCGCGGCGGGGTTCACGACCGCACGCACGGCGGCCTCGACGTCCGCCCTGAGAGCCTCCATGCCAGCCGTCGCGATCTGACCGACCAGCACGTCGCCATAGCGGTCGAGCACCAGTCCGGGCAATTGATCCGACTCGCCGAAAACCAACCGGTAGTACGGTGTCTTGCCCAGGCGCTCACGCAACGCGAGCGCCACCTTGAGACGCTGTTCGATGAGAGCGCGATCGAGTGGTTGGGCCGCGTCGCGACCCACGATCCGCGCGCAAATCAACGCATGGGGATTGACATAAGCGTAGCCGAGGAACTGGTCCCGATCGGACATCACTCGCGCCAGGGCGCCGGAGGCGAAACCCGCCAGCGGCGTGGCCGCGTTGTCGATCTCATTGCTGAAGATCCACAGGTGCCCGGAGCGGATACGGCGATCCTCGCCGCGCTTGAGCTTCAAAATGGAAACATCGGATGGCATTGCTTTCGTATCTGCGCTGACCGCGGCGCGGGTGGCAGAGAACCATGAGGGGTATAGTGGCGCCGCATTCTACTCGAATCCGGCCCGAGTGCCTTATGGACCCTGCTGCCGCTACCACTCCTGCCAATCGCCTGTCGCAGGAAACGAGCCCATACCTTCGCCAGCACGCGCACAACCCCGTCGACTGGTACCCGTGGGGCGCCGCGGCACTGGAGCGCGCCCTTGCGGAACACAAACCGATCCTGCTGTCGGTGGGCTACTCGGCCTGCCACTGGTGCCACGTCATGGCACACGAGTCTTTCGAGGATCCGCAGACCGCACAGGTCATGAACGACCTGTTCATCAACATCAAGGTCGATCGTGAGGAGCGGCCCGACATCGATCGTATCTACCAGATCGCGCAGCAGATGCTGACGCAGCGCTCGGGCGGCTGGCCGCTCACCATGTTTCTGACACACGACGACCAGCGGCCCTTTTTCGGCGGCACCTATTTTCCGCGGGAAGCCCGCTTTGGCCTGCCGTCATTCCGGGACCTGCTGCTGCGGGTGGCGGAGTATTACCGCGACCACGAGTCGGAATTGCGGAAGCAGAATGCGGCGCTCATATCGGCGTTCGACGACCTGAATCCACCAGCGGGGGCCCCCGACACCCAACTCACGGATGCGCCGCTGCAGGCCTCGCGGGCGATGCTCGCGAAAATCTTCGATCCTCACAACGGCGGCTTCGGCGGCGCGCCGAAGTTTCCTCATCCCAAGACGTTGGAAAGACTCTTGCGCGACTGGCACGCCAGCTCGCATCTGCTCGAGCCGGACCTGCACGCGCTCTACATGGCGACCCTCACTTTGCGGCGCATGGGCGACGGCGGCATGAATGACCAGTTGGGCGGTGGCTTCGCCCGCTACTCGGTGGACGAGTACTGGATGATTCCCCACTTCGAGAAGATGTTGTATGACAACGGCGCCTTGCTCGCGGTTTACGCGGACGCGGCGGTGGCGACCGGAGATACGTTCTATGCTCGCGTGGCCGCTGACACAGCCGCCTGGGCTATCCGCGAGACACAGGCGCCCGAGGGCGGTTACTACTCGAGTTATGACGCCGACTCCGAAGGCCACGAAGGCAAATTCTACGTCTGGGATGAGGATGCCGTCAGGCAGGCGCTGACGAGCGCAGAATACAGCGCCTTCGCGCCCCATTTCGGACTCGACCGCGCCCCTAACTTCGAAGGTCGCTGGCACCTGCACGTATTCCAGTCGACTGAGGATGTCGCGAAGAGCCTCGCGAAGACGGTCGACGAAGTCGAGGCGCTCCTCGAGTCCGCACGCCGGAAACTGCTGGCGCAGCGCAACCTGCGCATCTGGCCCGGCCGGGACGACAAAATCCTGACCTCGTGGAACGCCCTCATGATCCGCGGAATAGCCATTGCCGCCAGGGCATTAGACCGGCCGGATCTCGCGGATTCCGCGACCCGGGCACTCGACTTCATCCGCGGTACGCTCTGGCGCGAGGGCCGTTTGTTGGCGACCTATAAGGACGGCCGCGCACATCTCAACGCCTACCTCGATGACTACGTTTATCTCGCCGACGCGGTTCTCGAGTTGCAGCAGGTCCGCTTCAGAAGCGACGAGCTGGCCTTCGCGCGCGACCTGCTGGACGTCGTGCTGGAGCACTTCACGGACTCCGATGGTGGCTTCTTCTTCACCTCGGACGATCACGAAACCCTGATTCATCGCTCAAAGTCGTTCAGCGACGATGCCACGCCGGCCGGCAACGGAGTCGCGGCCTTCGTGCTACAGCGCCTGGGCCATCTTCTGGGCGACTCCCGCTACCTCGCGGCGGCCGAGAAAACCCTGCGAGCCGCGGCGCCGGTGTTGGAAAAATACCCCCAGGGGCACATGAGCTTGCTCATCGCGCTGGAGGAGCTTCTCAACCCTCCGGAGACGATCATCCTGCGTGGTGAGGCTGCTGCGATCGAGACGTGGCGGCGTGACCTGGCGAGGCTTTATGCCCCCCGGCGTGTAGTGCTCGCGGTGCCGACGGGTACGAGTAACTTGCCACAGGCGCTCGGCGACAAGCCGGCGCGCGGCGAAGCGGTCGCCTACGTTTGCAAAGGAAGTGTGTGCTCCGCGCCGCTGGAATCGTTCAGTGCCCTAGCGGCTCACTTACGGCAAGCAGCGTCGCACCGATCGTCGTGAGATGCCTCGGCGAGACCGCTCCGTGGGCTGCCAGCGCCTGCAGGTCCCGCCAGGCACGAGCGAGCTCACTATCCGGCTGAATCGCATTCATCCCGGCGAGCGCGACCAACTCGCTCACGGCGGCACGCAATTTGCTAACCGATAAGGTACAACTCGCCGTGACTTCGCTCAGCTCGGTGTTGGAAAGCGTCCGATTCGCGAACGCGTCCTGCCACACCCGTCGTGCCAGTGAGTCCATCCCGGCCTTGATGAGACCCCAGGTGACTCGCGCTTCGGCATAGCGAGCCTGGACGACCGGGTCATCGGCGAGCGCGACACCCTGCCCCGCTCCCTTCTTACGATGTGTGAAGGCTGCAAAGTCATCCAGCGCGTGCCGCACGATCCCAAGAGCCACGGCCGTAATCGAGAGCTCCATCGCCGTATTCAACGGCATCCTGTAAAGAGCCCCCGCCTCGCGCGGCGCGGCATTCGTGAGCGAGAAGCTACGCTGCTCGGGCACGAGTACGTCGCGCACTTCGAAATCATCACTCCCGGTACCGCGCAATCCACTCGCATCCCACGCGGGGAGAATCGCTACCTGCGAGCTGTCGAGAACCAGCGCACGGGTAATCGGCCGGCCGTTCGCTCCGAAAGTGAGCGTGCCGTTCTCCATGACGATGCAATTCACCACGAACGCTGTCGCGTAGTGGGCGCCCGTGGCGTAGTGCCAGCAGCCGGTGACCCGGTAGCCGCCTGCAACACGCACGGCACGACCGTCCGGCACCATCGCGTTGGCGATGACCGCCTCCGGCCTGGCAAAAATCGTGTTGGCCGTCGCGGCATCGAGTTGCGACGCAAACAGTCCGCCATAGGAGCCGATCATCACGGCCCAGCCGATGGAGCCGTCGAGACGCGCCGCGCCCTCGAACACCTCCAGCGCCTCTGGCAGATCCAGCTCGAAGCCGGCGCATTTTTTCGGCACCCACAGCCTGAACAGGCCATAACGCAGCAGGGCGCCCGCCACCTGCTTGGGCAAACGCGCGAGACGTTCGGCCTCTCCGGCGCTTTGACGGAAGATTGGGGCGAGCTCCCCCAGGCGCACGAGGATCTCTTCCACAGGCGATGTTTCCAGAGCAGTTCGCAGTTGCCGCATGGGCCAATTGTATTGGTCCCGGGGCATGTCGGGGGCTGTGCTAACTGTCAGGAAATGGCGACGGTGCTCGCTGGCGCAATCTAAATGGTTCTTTAGGAGAGCAGCTCCACGTTCCCGCCGATGGCCACGGTGTTGATCGTCAAAGTGCGCTCCGTCGCAAAGCGCAGCAGGTAGTGAGGGCCACCAGCCTTTGGTCCCGTGCCGGAGAGCCCTTGCCCTCCGAAGGGTTGCACACCGACGACGGCGCCGATCATATTCCGGTTCACATAAGTGTTACCCGCCGGCACCGCGCGAAACACGTGATCGGCCACACTCTCGAGCCGGCTGTGCACGCCGAGAGTGAGACCAAAGCCCGTGCGTCGGATCGCGTCGATCACCTGCGGCAACTGGTCCGCGCGATAGCGCACTACATGCAGGATCGGACCGAACTCCTCCGTCCTCACCTGGTCGAGCGAGCGCAGCTCGAACAGATGCGGAGCGAAGAAATAACCCATCTCATGTTGGCGACCGAGCTCGCAGGCATAGAGCAGGTTGGCTTCGCCGCGCATGCGCGTTGCGTATTTGCGCAAGCGCTGCTGGGCCTCTTCTGAAATAACAGGACCCAGGTCCGTGGCGAGCTGCGCCGGATCGCCGATCACCAGGCACTTCATGGCGCCGACGAGCATGCTGATCACGCGATCGGCAATCTCCTCCTGCACATAAAGAACCCGCAGCGCCGAGCAGCGCTGACCCGCGCTGGTGAACGCGGAGGTCACGGCGTCATCGACCACCTGTTCCGCGAGCGCCGTCGCATCCACCACCATCGCGTTCACACCGCCGGTCTCCGCAATGAGCGGCACGATCGCGCCGTCGCGGTTTGCAAGCGCGCGATTGATAGTAGTGGCGGTTGCAGTGGAGCCGGTGAAGACCACACCGGCAAGAGCGGGATGGCTCAGCGCAACTTTGCCGAAAGCCGGCCCGTCAGCAGGTGTCAGGTGCAACACCTCCGTCGGCACTCCGGACTCGTGCAGCAGGCGAATCATGGCATGCGCGACCAGCGGCGTGGCCGGAGCGGGCTTCGCGACGACCGAATTGCCCGCCATCAGGGCGGCGACGACCTGGCCGGTAAAGATCGCCAGTGGGAAGTTCCACGGACTGATACAAACAAACACACCGCGACCCTGCAGCGAGAGCAGGTTACGCTCGCCAGTCGGCCCACCCAGTTCCTCCGGCTTTGCAAACAGCTCGAGGCCCCGAGCGCCGTAGTAGCGGCAGAAATCGATCGCCTCGCGCAACTCGGCCACCGCGTCCGGCAGAGTTTTACCGGCTTCCTTTACCAGCAGGCGCAGAAACAACCCACGACGCTCCTCGAGAAGCTCCGCCGCCTTGTCGAGACAGGCAGCCCGCTGCTCAGCCGGCGTCGCATCCCAGGCCGGCTGCGCGCGCGAGGCGATGTCCATCGCTTCGATGATCTCCGCGTCAGTCGCATCGCGCGACACGCCGACAGTCTCGAGGAAGTTAGCCGGTGACACGACCTGCGCGTCCGCATCGGTTACAACCTTGCCCGCGATGATGGGCCCTCCCACCGCGCCCTCCGGAGCACTGGCATGCAACTCCGCCTCCAGCTGCGCGATTCCGACCGGATCGCCCCAGTCAGCCCCATCCGAGTTCACCCGCTCCGACCCATAAAGGGCGTGCGGCTCGCGGATGCGCGACGGCGCCGACGTTTTGTCGAGGGAGCGATTCAATACGGAAATGGGATCGCGCACGACCTGCTCCACGGGAATCTGGGGGTTGAGAAATTGATGCACGAAGGAGGTGTTGGCGCCGTTCTCGAGCAGCCGGCGCACCAGGTAGGGCAACAGGTCTTCGTGGGTTCCGACTGGAGCGTAGACTCTCACCGGGGGAGGCACGAAGTGCCGACCGCCCGCCATGGGCTCGCCGCATGCGGCGAGCGGGTGGCCATGGATGGCCACCCCGGGCTCGCGCGAAGCATGGATTGCGCAGCGCGATGGCGGGCCGGGTTGCGCCTCCATGGACGGTACCGTTGCTCGCAGGTCAGAAAACACTGCTTCATAGAGCAACTCTCCCATCCCGTGCAGCCGTTGGAATTCGTAGGCGGCGCCGGCAGGCGCGAAATCGAGTACCGCCGCTATCGTGTAGGCATTATGAGTAGCGAACTGCGGATGAATGACATCGCAGGCCGCGAAGAGGTGCTGCGCGCAGACGAGATAGCTCGCGTCCGTCGCCGCCTTCGACGTGTAGACTGGGAAACTCGCCAGGCCGCGCTCCTGCGCTCGCTTGATCTCGCTGTCCCAGTAGGCGCCTTTCACGAGACGCACCGTCATCTGCCGGCCCGCCTCGCGTGCCAGTTCGGCGATCCAGTCGATGACCAACGGGGCGCGGCGACCGTACGCCTGGATCGCGAGCCCGAGTCCGTTCCAGCCGAGAGTCTGCGGGTCGCGGGCGAGCGCCTCCATGATATCGAGCGACAGATCGAGGCGGTCCGCCTCTTCGGCGTCGATGGTGAGCCCGATGCCGGCACGGGCGGCGTGGCGCGCCAGATCCAACATGCGCGGCACGAGACGCTCGCTCACCCGTGCGCTTTGCAGAAGGGTATAGCGCGGCTCGAGCGCCGACAGCTTTACGGAAATACTGGAGCGACTGTGGACCGTCCCTTCCGGCTGTGCACTGAGAGCTTCGATCGCCGCCGCGTACGAATCGGAATAACGCTGCGCATCCGCATCGGTGCGCGCGCCTTCGCCCAGTACGTCGAACGAGCATAGCGACAGATTGGGGTTGGACTGGCCGCGCGCGAGTGCCGACTCGATGGTCTCGCCAACGATAAATGCTTCACCCAACATCTGCATGGCGCCACGCAGAGTCTTACGCACCACCGGGGCGACCAGGGGCTTCGTGACCGAGGCGAGCGAGAAACGCCCGGACAACTCGGCCGCCACATCCGGCAGCAGGCGGCTCGCCGAACCCAACAAGGCAAATCCGGTCCGTAACAGCAAATCGTCACTGCCCGTGGTACCGGCGCCGCGAATGGCGGCGAGCCGCTCGGAGATGAGTTGGTCCGCGCGTTTCGGGTCGGGCGTCCGCAGCAGCGCCTCGGCAAGACTCATGAGCGCCTTGCCCTGTGCGCTGTCGAGCGGGAACTGCTCGAGGAGGGAATCGACGAAAGGCCGCGCCCGCTTGTCGGCACGCGCCACCTCTACCCAACCTGTGGCGCGCCTCTTGGCACCTTCGAGTCGGCCCTCGACCGGGGCGAGAGATCCCAGCAACGCCTTAACCGCATCGGGCTCCGCGCGCACCGTGGCCGCGCGAATCGCTTCACGCAGCGTCCTCATCCGATCTCTGTCACGCGGCCCGCTCACTCGCGCAGCCGCACCGATGCCCGCCATGTAATCGCCCTTGCTCCAGAATTGGAGCACAGTAAATTATGCTTATGCTAGCCTTGAACGTAGAGAATAGTTTCTTGTTTTTGCATTTTATAAAGTCGATTCGACTGCCATGAGCCGGAAAAACCCCGCCACTGCGGCTTCGCCGTCCGCCGACCGTGAGCTCGACCGCATCGATCGCAGGCTATTGGCACGGCTGCAGCAGGACGGACGGACCCCGGTGTCGCAGCTTGCAAGAGAAGTGAATCTGACTGTCACGCCGACGCTGGAGCGCGTCCGGCGACTGGAGGCCGGGGGCTATATCGAGGGCTACTTCGCCCGGCTGAACCCGGGGAAGCTGGGGTTGGGACTACTCGCCTATGTAGAGGTGTCGCTCGACCGGACCACGCCCGATGCCTTCGAGCGCTTCAAGCAGGTCGCCCTGGCCCACGACGAGGTCATGGAATGCCACATGGTCGCGGGCGGCTTCGACTACCTGCTGAAGATCCGGGTCACCGACATGGAGAGCTACCGGCGCTTCCTCGGCGACCGCCTCGCCGCGGTGCGCGGCGTACAGCAGACTCACACGTACTTCGTGATGGAGGAAGTGAAGTCGACGCAGAAGATCGCGGTACCGGAGTAAGGTCAGCGCAAGCAGCCATTGCGCTGCGCAATCCCTGCTTCGCGCAAGCCCGGGGTGGCCCTCCATGGCCACCCGCTCGCCGCATGCGGCGAGCCCCTGGAGCTAACATCCGGCCCGCCATTGCGCTGCGCAATCCATGCTTCGCGCAAGCCCTGGGTGGCCATCCCTGGCCACCCGCTCGGCGCATGCGCCTCGCCCCTGGCGGGCGTTAGGTACTTCGTGCCTAGCCCACGCGCGCCATCTCGTCCGCGGTGAGCTTGATTTTCGCTGCCCCAACATTGTCCTCCAGGTGCTTCACCTGCGAGGTCCCGGGGATCGGCAACATGACCGGCGAGCGCGCCAACAGCCACGCCAACGCCGCCTCGTTGTTGTCTATCTTGCGCTCCTTCGCGATCGCCTGTAGCGCCACCAAACCCTTATCCGGCGTGCTGCTGGCCTGTGCCGCCTGCGCCAACGGTCCCCACGGAATAAACGCGATCCGCTCGCGCTCACAGATCGCCAACACGTCGTCGGAAGACCGATCGGCGACGTTGTAGCGATTCTGCACTGACACCACTTTGACGAGGGCGCGCGCCTTCGCGAGCTGCTCCGGATTGACGTTCGAGACGCCGATGTGCCGGATCTTGCCTTCCTTCTGCAGCTTAGCCAGCTCGCCGATCGAGTCCTCGTAAGGAACCTCCGGGTCGGGCCGATGATGCTGGTAGAGGTCGATGCGCTCGAGCTTCAAACGCGTGAGACTTGCCTCGCACGCCGCGCGCAGGTGCTCCGGTCGTCCGTCCGGCAGCCACTCTCCCCGACTCGGCCGCACCTGGCCGCCTTTCGTGGCGATCACAAGACCGCGCGGATACGGATATAACGCCTCGCGGATGAGGCGCTCGCTGACGTAGGGACCGTAGGCGTCAGCGGTATCAATGAAATTCGTTCCCAACTGCACGGCGCGCCGTAGAACAGCGAACGCCTCATTCGCATCGCGCGGCTCACCCCAGACACCGTCGCCAGTGATGCGCATCGCGCCGAAGCCCATCCGGCTCACCTGCAGATCTCCGCCAATCAACAGCGTGCCCGCCGCTGCGGCCGGTGCCTCCTCCGCCTCGGCGCGCCCCGCGAGCGTAATGCCAGCGCTCGCCAGCACCGCCCCGGTCACGGCCGCGCCACCCTGAAGCAGGAAACCCCTACGCGAAGTGACATTCAACATGGACAATGACTCCCGGAACCCAACCCGACCCACGCGCCGCGCCGCTTACGTCCGCGGCTTCACGATCGCCGCCAGCCGATCCACACTCTTCTCCACCCGCTCGAGCCGAGGATACTTCGGCCCATCGTAGTACGGAATCCGCACGACCCGATAGCGATCCAGGTTCTTCACGATCAACTCTATCGGCGTACGCGTGCCATGCGCGATCATGAGAGCCTCGCGCAGCCGTTCCGGCCGATACTCGCGGCCATTCACCGCCACCAGTGTCGTTCCCGCCGTGAGTCCCGCGTCAAAGCCTGGACTGCCCCACACCACTTCCACGACCTGCCCATAGTCACGCATGGACACATTGAACCCCAGTGAGAAACTGAAATCGGCAGCCTTGCGCTGCTCCTCCAACTGCTTGAGAAAGTCGGTCGGCACTTCCGTGTAAACGAGTTTCCAACCCCCGCGCGCGAGGCCATCGAGCGGCGCACCGGGTCCATGCGAATGCAGCCGCTGCGCGAAGAACTTCTCCCAGTCGTACGGCGCCACACCGTTGAGCGCGCGCACGATGTCAGCCAGCGTGTAAGGCACGGGACCCAGGGTACCGTCCGCGCCCCCGAAGAACCCGCGGGCGAAGTCGTCGAGTGACATTTTGTCGCTACTCAACTCGCGGATCTTCGTATCCACATCGAGCCAGATGAGCGCGCCCTCCGGATAGTAGTCCTCCGTCCTTTGCCACGTCAGCCAGGAAAGCGGCCGGCGCGCGGTGATGATGGGCTGATAGGTCGTATCCTCCACATCGCGCCAGGCGCGGCCCGGCCGGTCGTGATCCATGTTGGCCGCGGTGTAGGCCCAGTCCTGGCGCGCGAAATCCGCGCTCCATAGACCGGAGCGCGCAGCGAGCACACCTTCCAGGTACTGGGTGAGCCCCTCGTAAATCCACAACAGATCGTTCTGCATCGGAACATTGAAGTTGGCAGTCGCCAGTCCCGCCGGCCGCCGGAACTTGCCGTTCCATGAATGCGAGAACTCGTGCGGCAGTAAGCTGCGACCGGGGCCTTCCTTGTCCCAGTCGAGGAAATAACCCGGCAGCCGCCGGTTCTCGCTGGAGCGATGATGCTCGAGACCAATGTCGCCGAAGTGATCGCTCAGGGCGAGCAGCAGATCGTAGTGATCGAAGTGGCGCGCGCCAAAGAGCGCATAGGCCTCCTGCACGAGCTTGCGGTGCGCGGCGATCTGCTCCGGCTTGATGTCGAAACTCGCGGGCGAGTCGGCGACGATATCGAGCCGTACCACCGCGCCTTCTGTCGACGGCCCGATCTGAATCCCATGCTTGGGAGCCGCCGCCACGGTGGCTCCGGGCGCGGTTCCGGCAGGCACTGGGTCGAGCACGATGGTGCGAAAATAACGTCCGGCAAACACCGGCGAATCCACCAGCGTGTCGAGCGACACGTGTTTGAACCAGACGCTGCTGCCATGTCGGTTCTCGACATCGAGAGCGGTGCCGAACTCCCACCCTTCCGGCAGATCGAGCTCCGGAGCCACGGTGATACGGCTCGCATAATACCCCGCCGGATACAACACGACCGCGTTCCACTGCAGGCCAACGATCTCCGGCGTGACATTGATCCGGCCTTCGGCAGCCGTCAGTGGCGCGGCGTACTGAAAATCGATGTC
>DATMQL010000504.1:0-9431 GCA_035566815.1 Steroidobacteraceae bacterium
ACAGTCGCGACAGCAATGCCAGCGCAGACGGCGGCGAGTGCAATCGTCATCCAGGGCCAACGCGCGGCGCGCGAAGCCTTCCAGTCCTTTAAAGGAACGGACGCGTCGTAGCGGTCCGCGGCGAGTCGGGCCGCGGCCACCGGACGCGGCACGGGCACCGAGCGCACGGCCTGCGATACCGCCTCGATGCGGGCAAAGGCGCGCGCATTGCCCGGACTTTCATTCAGCCAGGCCTGCCACGCGAGAGTGTCTTCGAGCGACACCTCCGCCCCCTGTAGCCGAACGAACCATTCCGCAGCGGCCACGTGAGCGGGGTCCCGCTCGATATCCGCAGACTCGATATCCGAAGAGAACGACGTGCCTGGATTAGTCATTGCGCTCGAGATCCATCTGTTCACGGCAATGGAGCAACGCCCGTACCACGTATTTACGTACCATGCTGTCGGTGATGCCGAGTTGGCTCGCGATGGTCGCCGCGTCGAGGCCATGAATCTGGCTCATGACGAACGACGCCTGGCACTTCGCTGGCATGGACTCGATCAGGCTTCCCAGGTGACGCAGTGTCTGCTCGGCCGCCACCTCCCGCTCGGGCGTCCGGTTCTCCGAGAACTCCGTGAAAAGCTGGCCGCCGGCAACCTTGTCGTAACTGCGGTGCCGCCGGCGCCGGTCGATCGCGATGTTGGCAGCCGTCTTGAACAGGAACGCCCGCAGGTAACTCACCGCCCCCGGCTGGTCGAGACTCAGGAGCCGGACATAGGCTTCCTGGGCCACTTCGAGCGCCTCGTTGCGCGAGCCTACCCGGCCGCGCAGGAAGCGGATCAGGGCCTCGTTATGCTCGCGAAACAGCCGGTCGACCACCGCCGTTCGCGAGCCGTCGGCGCCATGCTCGCCCTCTGCTTCACCCATTGCCTCGATATCCGGCCGTACCGTGTTCACGGCGCTCACCCTGGCGAATATTCACCACACTGCACGCTAGTTTAGACGAAACAACTGCCCGCAACGGCAATTGCGCCGCTTCTCGAGCAGTTAGAGCCTTAGGTCCTGGGTCTTATAGCAGTTACATAAGACTTGCTCAAACAAAGTGCGCAAACACCCCTGCCGCACCGGCGCGGGGCAGGCGCGCGGTGCGCTTTCGTCGCGTGCGGGCAACGCTTCCCGGGGGCGCGCCGCTCGCGGTGCGCCAGCTGGGAAAATAATTTCGCAAAAGCGCCGAAATGCATTCCCGTATTCAACAGCCCATTCGTCTAATTCACGACAGCGGTCTTACAACTACAAACCGCCCAAGGGAACATGCATGAGCGCCAGACGACGCTACGTCGACGGGTTGATTCGCACGGTTGTGGCCCTCGTCTGCAGCGTGGTGTGCGCGCTCGGTGCCGGCATCCGCCCGGGACAGGCGGCCATGGAGCTCGGTTCGCAGGTGCGATTCGACATCGCGCCCCAACAGCTCCCCTCCGCCTTGTTGCAATTCTCCGCACAGTCGGGCGTCCAGATCACCAGCCCCGGACAACTCGTGGAAGGCAAGAAGTCCCCGGGAGTGGTCGGCACCTTCACGCCGGCCAAGGCGCTCGCGCTGTTGCTCAAGGACACCTCACTGGTGTTCGACGTGGTTGACGAGAAGACCGTGGTCATCACCGGCGCGGCCGTTCCCAAGGTGTTGCGCAACGACATGCGCCCGGTGAGCGACGCGACCGCCCCTACTCTGCAGCTTGCGAATAGCCGCGAACTGCGGCTCGCGCAGGCCACCCCCGCCACGACCGATCTTGCCCAGGGTAACAGCCGGAGCCCGAACGCCCCCCAGCAGCAGCGGGCGCTCGAGGAAGTCGTAGTCACCGGCACCTCCATCAAGCGCATCAACGCCGAGACCGCCCTGCCCGTGCAGGTGTTGAGACGGGACGACATCGCGCGGACCGGCGCCACCAATGCGGAGGAGCTGTTTCACCAGATCAGCGCCGCAAGCAGCGTAGGCTCCACGGTGACGGCCCAGGAGACCGGCAACCAGACAGGCGCCATCTCCACCATCTCACTGCGCGGGCTCGGCAGCGGACGCACCCTGGTGCTGATCAACGGCCTGCGCTCGGCGGTGTATGGCGGAGGCTCGCTGGGAGCCGCGGGTTCTTCGGTCGACATCAGCGCCATCCCAGTCGCAGCGATCGAGCGCGTGGAGATCCTCAAGGACGGCGCCTCGGCGGTTTACGGCAGTGACGCCATCGCCGGCGTGGTCAACTTCATCCTGCGCTCGAATTTCCAGGGGATCGACGCCCAGGCCACCGGCGGCACGCCCACCGACAAAGGCGGCGGACAACAAGAGAACGTCTCCGTCTACGCCGGCAAAGGCGACCTCGTCAGCGACCACTACAACGCCGGACTCGGCGTCAACTTCGAGCACTTAACTCCGCTCATGGGAGCGGATCGGGCGTTCGCCACCCGCTACAGCCCGGGTTACGGCAATGACATCACCTCCAGTTTCGCTTTCCCGGCCAACGTGGCGCTGCCCAACAACGGCGGCACTCGCAATCCGAATGCGCCCGGCTGCGCACCGTATTCCATCGCGGACACCAATTACCCGACACAGTGCCGTTTCGACAACTCGCCCTACGACTCACTGCAGCCCCTGGTGCAGAAGGTCAGCGTCATGTTCAACGGCCACCTCGCCGTGGCCGACACCAGCCAGGTGTACACGGACGACAGCTTCGCCCAGGTGAAGACCACGACGACCGTGCAACCGGTGCCGCTGTCGTACCAGAACCCGCTCCTGGCCAGCAATCCCTATAACGCCTACCTGGCCAACCTGCTGGCGACGCAGTACGCGGCCTATCCCAAGTTGGCGTCGCTGGTCGGTACCGGCGCATTCCTGCTGCCCCCGTCGAGCCCCTACTATCCGACGGCGTTCGCTACTGCCCACGGCATCAACGGCCAGCCCCTCAACCTCATCTATCGGGATTTCGCCAACGGCCTGCGCCATACGCGCGATACCGCCAACACCATGCGTTTCGTGGTGGGCTTCAAGGGAGACACCGCCGGCTGGGACTACGACACCTCGCTGTTGTACAGCCAGGTCCACGTGAAAGAGGAGTTGCTTTCGGGCTACGCGCTCTACTCGCAGATGATGCCCCTGCTCGATCAAGGCAACATCAATCCGTTCGGCCCGACTACGGATGCAACGGCACTCGCGGACGCGCAGGGCGCCACCTTCACCAGTCAGGCATTCGAGTCCAAAACCTCCATCACCAACTTTAACGGGAGGGTCAGCCGCGACCTGTATCAACTTCCGGCCGGCCCGCTCTCGGGAGCCCTGGGTGTGGAATACCGTCACGAAACGTTCGAGTTCGACCCGGCAACGGCGATCCAGACCGGCGACATCGCCGGTGAGGGTGGCAACCAGCTGCCGGAGTCCGCCTCGCGCAACGTGGCATCGACCTACATCGAATTCGACGCCACCCTCGCCAAGGGGTTGGAAGTCGACCTCGCCGGACGTTACGACAATTACCAGCGCGTCGGCAGCACCGCCAATCCCAAGTTCTCGCTGCGCTGGCAACCCGCGCAGTGGGTGCTGATGCGTGCTGCCGCCGGAACGGGTTTCCGCGCCCCGTCGCTGACGGACCTTTATGCAGCCCAAGCGACCAGTGTCACGGCCAACGGCACGCGCGACTGGATCAACTGCCCGACGTTCAATCCCAACATTCCGGCCTGCAGCTTCCAGTTCTCGACCGTCACCGGCGGCAATCCGCACCTCACCCCGGAGAAATCACAATCCTACACACTGGGACTGGTGCTCGAGCCCGTCAAGGATTTGAGCATCGACCTGGATTCCTTCTGGATCTACCTCAAGAACCAGATCGTGGTCAACGGCCTGAATTACGCCAGCATCATGCAGAGCGCGGCGACCGAGCAGGAGTTCGCGAGCTATCTGCATCGCGACCCCGCCGGCAACATCGTCTTCATCAGCCAGACCAACGCCAACCTCTTCAAATCCGAAGTGAGCGGTCTCGACATCGACTTCAAGTATCGCTTCGACATGGGTACCCCGGGCCGCCTCACCCTGCTCGGCAACGGCACCTACTTTTACCGCTACGTCGCCCAGAACTCCAATGGCTCCTGGACGAGCCAGCTCGACAAGGGGCTCCCGACGGTGGCGCTGGGGAACGGCGGCATCGTTTCACGCTGGCGTTATAACGCCACCGCGATCTACGAAGTTGGCTCCTGGGGTCTGTCCTTGACGCAGAACTTCCAGAAACGCTACCACGATGCCATTTCCAACATCTCGGCGAAACCGCGTTTCGTGTCGGCCTACCAGACGGTCGACTCGCAGTTGTTCTACACGGGATTGAAGTCGTTCAAGTTCACGGTCGGGGTGCGCAATCTCTTCAACACGAGTCCGCCTTACGCAAACTACGCCGGGACGGCCAACAACTTCGTCGGGGGCTACGACTTGAGCTATGGCGATCCGCTCGGCAGGTTCGTCTACGCGACCCTCGCGTACTCGTTGCACTGAGCGGTCACTGGTATGGAGTTCCGAGCGGAGAGACAGTGCTACATCCGCACTTCATGGCGCCGGGTATACTTCCATAACACACCTTCCCGAACAGTGGCGGGCACTCGGCCTGTTGGTTCGATGCCGTCAGCGGAGGCGCCGATGCACAGCTTTGCAGCAGGTAGAGCGAAAGTGATGCCAGTGCGGCTCGTAATAGTGCCATCGCGCGGCTCCTTCCGACTTCCATTGCGATTCGTTTTACGCAGGGTGCAAAACGCGTCGAGCATCACCCGCTGATCCCGCGCGTACTATTGGCCCTTGGTCCACTCAGCGCTCGGCTGCGGCGGGTGCCTCCTTGGCTTGATTGGCGCGCTCGATCATGTAGGCCCGCACGGACTGCACCTCCTCGGTGCTCATCTTCCCCTTGAAAGATGCCATTCCGGCGGTTTGCAGGGCTCCTTCGAGCACGATGGCGTTGAACGCTTCCGCACTATTGAGCGCGGGTGAATAGCGCAGGTCCGGGAAAACGGAGCGGTTTGCAGCGAAAGGCTCGTGGCACATCGCGCAATGACTCGTGAACTGTTGGTGTCCCATCTCGATCGTCTGCACCGACGCCGTCGAGGGCGGGGGATTCAACACGGGCTTCGGCAAGGGAGGTGCGGGGGGCAGTGCCGCGTTTGCGCCGAGTTTAAACACCAGGAGCCGTGACTGATTGCTGGCGCCGTATGGCGCCAGACCGTAGCCGACCTCCTCCGCAATGTACTGTTCACCATCCAACTCGAAAGACGCCGGCGCGGCAACCACCCCGGTCTGCGCCTCGACGGACCAGAGCTCTTTGCCGTCCCTGGCGTCGTAAGCCACGAACCGGCCAACGTTGGTCCCCTGGAAAACCAGGCCTCCTGCCGTCGAAAGCGTGCCGCCCCCGATGGTTCCCAACACGCCGCTCCGCCAGGCCTCCTGCTGCTTTACAGGGTCCCACGCTACGAGTCGCGACTCGGAATTGCGGGGCGCCTTGGATTTGAGGTCTTCGTACACGGTCGGCGGCAGGGGAAATTCCAGGCCGGTGTTCGCGGCCATGGGATGAGCCACGAAAGTCGCCGCGCTCTTGAAGGCTGTGCTCGTCTCGATCGCCGAGAAATACACCAACCCTGTCGTTGGATTGTAGGAAAACGGGTGCCAGGAATGCGCTCCCTGGCCGCCGGGCTGAACAATGAACACCAGGCCGGTCTCGTCATAGCGGGCCTGCGGATCCGCTACCGGACGGCCGGTCTTGATGTCTATGGCGGAGGCCCACGTGGTCGTGACGTAATTCTTCGCTGAAATGACCGTGCCGGTTTTAGCGTCAAGGACGTAAAAGAACCCGTCTTTGGACGCCTGCATGAGGACCCGGCGCGGCCGGCCGCCGACCTTAAGGTCCGCCAGCATGAGCGGTGAGGTCGCATCGTAATCCCACGCATCTCCCGGCACTTCCTGGTAATGCCACGCATAAGCCCCGGTATCGGCATTCACCGCAATGATCGAGGCGACAAACAGGTTGTCCCCTCCGCCGGCACCCCTGTAACGGCGATTCCAGGGCGCGCCGTTGCCAGTTCCAAAGTAAACGAGATTCAGACGCGGGTCGTAGGCAATGCCATCCCAGACGGTTCCGCCACCGCCCAGCTCCCACCACTTGCCGTTCCACGTCCGCGCCGCGGTTCGCATAACGGGCGCCTCGACGCCCTCGGCCGGATTGCCCGGTACCGTGTAAAAGCGCCAGAGCAACTTGCCACTCGTCGCGTCATAGGCGGAAAGATAACCGCGCACGCCGAACTCGCCACCGGCGTTGCCGATGACCACTTTCCCCTTGATAACGCGGGGCGCGCCGGTGCTCGTGACCGGCTTGTCATGATCCAGAGTCAACACTTCCCACGCCACGGCACCGGTGTGCGCATCGAGCGCGATCAGGCGACCGTCATAGCTCGCGACATAGATTTTGCCGTTCCAGGCGGCCAGCCCCCGGTTGACGACATCGCAACAGCCCCGGCCCGCGAACTCTCCCGGAACCTTTGGGTCGTAGGCCCACAGAAGGCGCCCCGTGCGCGCGTCGTAGGCTTTCACCTTGCTCCATGCGGTCGAGACGTAGAGCACCCCGTCGATGGCCAGCGGCGTGGCCTCCTGGCCCCGGTTGGTGTCGAAATCGGCGAACCAGGCCAGTCCGAGCCGGCTCACGTTATCCGTGTTGATTTGGGTCAGCGGGCTGAAGCGCTGCTCATCGGCAGTGCGACCGACCGAGGTCCACTGGGTCGCGTCCGTGGAATCCGCCGAACAGGCGGCCCCGGAGACGGCCAGGCCGGCGACCATGGCCAACGCGCACACAATTGTTTTCGTACTCATTCCCCCCTCCCTCTCGAGTCGACGGGAAGGTTGTACCAGTGCCGACTCGCCCGGTAGCGAGACCCGGTCGCGGCGCCCACCTGATGGACCGGGGAATCCGGCAGGCGCTCACCCGGATCGCAACGGGAAATGATCGGCGCGTCACCCCTGAGCGCCTTCCTGGCGGAGCGTGGGGTATCCTAGGGTTCGCCGCACACGCGAAGGCCGCCCAGGAAAGAGGTACGACATGACATCCACAGTTAAAGGCAAAGCCGTTGCCATCACGGGCGCATTCGGCGCACTAGGTGCAGCCACCGCGCTCCTGGCGGCAGAACAGGGCGCCCGACTCGCCCTCATTGACCGTGCACCCCACGCTCCTGCCGGCCTGTTTGATGCTCCGAGCGGCGAGATACACTTGGTCACCGGAGTCAATCTCACCGATGAGACGCAGGCCACGGCGGCGGTTCGTGCCGCTCACGAGCAACTGCAGGGGCTGGACGTGCTGATCAACGTTGCCGGCGCGTTCCGCTGGCAAACGGTCGCCGACGGCGATCCGGCAATCTGGGACCAGCTGTTTGCCGTCAATCTCAAGAGCGCCCTGTTCACCAGTCGCGCGGCGATTCCCTTTCTGCGGCAGAGCCGGCAGGGGCGGATCATCAACATTGGCGCGAACGCGGCGCTCAAAGCGGGCGCCGGCATGGGTGCCTACACGGCATCGAAGTCCGGGCTGCACCGTCTTACCGAGAGTCTTGCGGAAGAGTTGAAGTCAGTCGGTATCACCGTCAACGCGGTTCTCCCCTCGATCATCGACACCCCGGCCAATCGCGTCGACATGCCGAAGGCGGATTTCACCACCTGGGTGACGCCGCGGGCGCTCGCGGAAGTCATTCTGTTTCTGGCCAGCGACGCCGGCGCGCCCGTTACAGGAGCGCTGCTCCCGGTGACGGGAAGAGTTTGACAGGTCAGCGAGCAGCACAGTGATGCTTAGCGATCAGTCCTTGATTCCTTGATCGAGCTCAGCCTGCAACTGCTGGAGCGAGGCGACAAACTGCTCAGGGGCGTAGGCCTCATCGTTCTGCGTCAGCTTGTACAACTCCTCGATGCGCTTGCGGAAATGATCCGCCACGCCGAGGCGGATCAGCAGTCCGTCGATCCCCATCACCGCCTGCTCCGCCCCCACGTAGTCGCGGAATTCACCGCTGGTTCCCACGGCAACCAGCGTTCGCAACAATTGTCGCTCGTCCGCCGGTTGCCACACGCGGGTTGCGGCTTGCTCGCACAAACGCCGCAGGCTGACACCGACGTCCCGGCTGCGCTCGACGATCTGGGACCGCTCGGATGCGCTGGCGGCCAGCAAGGACCGACTCATGCGCAACAACCCCGGCGCGCTCGACGGGTCGAGCTCACGGGCAATGATCCAGGCCATGATCAGGTAGCCGTCGCTGATGGGCACGCTGCCGGGCTCGGCACCGCTCTGGAGGAGCCGATGGCTCCAGTCGGTGCGCCGCATCGAGCTCATGTGGCACCCATAGCAGTTGAATAGAGCCAGCTCCGGAAAGGCCCCACTGTTATTGACCCTCGGTCCCTGCAATGTCTCCATCTCGCGCAGCGCCGCGGCCAATTGTCCATAACTCCAGTTCTGCGTGGAGCTATAGGTAGGCTTGCGTCTCTTATAATTCTCATCGATCCGGTAGTGCGGCGGCTGCAATGCCAGGAAGGTGTCCATTTCGAAACTCAGTCGTGGATGCCCCGCGGCCATCATCCGATGGGTTGCGAATTTATCGGCGGTGCCGTAGTGACAGGACAGGCATAGTTCGGTTCGTTGCCGCAGATCCGCGGTTGGATACATACCGTGCGTGAGGTTGTCGCGATAGCTCGCTCGCTTGGACGTATGAGTGGCGAGCCAATACTCGGCGCCCCCGTGACACGCTTCGCACCCGATCCCGTCAGCGAGCGAGAACTTTTCGCCGCGTTGCTGTGTCGGGACGTTGTCGGTGTGACAATCGAGACACTCCTTTGCCGAGGCCGGATCGCCGATCCCCAGCTTTGCCCCAATGGCGCGCGACTTCGGAGATCGCAGGACATTGAAGGCTTTGGCATGCGCGTCGTTATGGGACCAGGTCACGTACTCATTGAGCAGGACGTCGTAAGTCTTGCTGGGCAACACCGCACCGTGACACACCGACGAAGCGCACGACGTCACTCCCATGTGCTTGTTGAGTCCCTGGGCAGGCAAAACCGTCATGGTGGGCGCTGGCGGCGCGGCAGCGAGCGAGGTCGTCGCCGCGAAGGTGCAAAGTAGCGCTACTGCGGTTGGGCGAACCATGGTTTCCCATCCTGGTCGAGATAGAGCTTCGCGGCTTCCTGCAGCGAGAGGGGCCTGGCCCCGATCCTTCCAAAGACGGCAATCTGGTGCCCGGTCTCATCCACTCCACGGTCCCGGTCGAGCCCCTTGGACAGGGCAAGCGCCGGCGCCCGGGTGGGATAACGGGCAATGATCTGCGGCTTGGGCTCCGGACTGAACCCATAGAACTTCGGCTGCGTGTCCGGCGCCGTGAGCTGAATGACCGTCAGGCCGTTGCGGCCGTCGGCCACATACGCAAAC
>DATMQL010000505.1:0-2772 GCA_035566815.1 Steroidobacteraceae bacterium
TGAGGCCAAGTGGACGGCAGTAGGCGTTGAGTCGCCCGTAAACGACCTCGGTCGCCAGCGCCTCGTTCAAGATGGCGATCGCCTGCTTGCGGTCCAGCTTCCGGTGCTCACGCCGACGCTCGCTATGCCCGACCGGCGGCCCCGTTCGCGCTCCTGCGTCCGGGGCCGCCTCCCGCCTGAAGCTCAACGTCGCGCGTATGCCTCCACGAGAGTCGAGCGCCGCAGTCCCAGGAACTCCAGCTCGGCCAACACCGCGACTATCAAGGCCTGCCCCAGCACAAACACCTCGCCGAGGACCGTGGGCTCGATCCAACCGGTAACCAACAGCAGCACGCTGTCGAGAGCCCACAGCCCGTTGCACGCGACAACAGCGAAAACCAACGGGCGTTGAATCCGCTCCCGCGTTCCGAGTCGTGCCACGAATGCCGCGAAGGGAATGAGAATCAACCCGGACCACCGCAACAGTCCAATGGCGAGTCCGAAGGGAGTCGCAAGGGGCGCCGCGGCAAGCGCCAGGGCGAGCCCAGTGATCCCCGAGAGCAAGGCGTCCGCCAACAGAGCCTTGCGAAGTAGAGACGATGGAGTGGTGAAACGGGTGACCTGACTGGTGGTGGTGGCGTTCGACATGATCCTCTCCGATGGTGATGTTTGAGTGCCCGGGGGTCATCGTCCGTGGACCCGAAGCGCGAGTCGATTACGTGAGAGGTAAGAGGCGGCCATGCGACGATCCGTCGGCGCATCAGCCGCCCCGGCGCCGCTTACCTCTGAGGTAATTGGTGCTCTGATCGGCCTGTAATACGATAGGGGCATGGATACCCCTACTGCCGGAAGCAAAACAAACACCGCCCCCACCCGCGCCAATGCCACGGCCACCGCCGCGACGCCTGTCGGAGGACTCCTCCGCATCTGGCGCGAGCGTCGGCGGCTGAGCCAGCTCGAGCTGGCAGGAGCTGCGGATATCTCGGCCCGACACGTCAGCTTTCTGGAGACCGGGCGCTCCGTCCCGAGCCGCGCCATGCTGCTTCGCTTGGCGGAGCGGCTCGACGTCCCGCTACGTGAGCGCAATGCCTTGCTGCTATCGGCGGGTTATGCACCCATGTATTCGGAGCGACGTCTCGATGATCCGGCCCTGCGCCAGGCCCGCGCCGCCGTCGACCTGGTGATTGCGGGTCACAGTCCCTATCCGGCTCTCGCGGTAGACCGACACTGGACGATGGTTTCGGCCAATGCGCCGGTCAACCTGCTGCTCGCCGGCGTCGACCCACGGCTGCTGCAACCTCCAGTCAACGTTTTGCGATTGAGTCTTCACCCCGACGGGCTTGGCCCGCGAGTCGAGAATTACACACAGTGGCGCACTCACGTCCTGATGCGTTTGCGACAACAGATTGCCGCCACCGCCGATCCCATCCTGACGGAGCTGCTGGCGGAACTGGAAGCCTATCCGTTGATTTCCAAGTCCGACGGTAGCGCGCCCGGCGGCGCCAAGCGTGATGGCGCGAAGTCCGACGGCGACGCGAAGCCGACCGACGATACGGATTACGGCGGGGTAGTCGTACCCTTTCGTCTGCGCACCGACTTCGGAGTGCTGTCGTTCTTCAGCACCACGACGGTGTTCGGCACGCCGCTCGACGTTACCCTCTCTGAACTCGCGATCGAATCGTTTTTTCCGGCCGATCCGCAGACGACGGAGATCCTGAACCGGATCGCCCGGGAGGGGGTGGGCCAACAGGGCTTGCGTGGGCCATAGCGCGAACTCTGCGCCGATGGTACAAAAGCTTATGTCTCAACGTACCCCGCAATCCGAAACCGTAGCTCGCCTCACCGACACCGGTTACGCATTCCTTTCGCCCACCGACACGGCGACGCTCCTACATGTCGACCTGGCGCAGCTCAATGCCCTGCGCGAGTCCTGGGCCGGGCTGCCCCGCGACACCTACCTACGCGACGGTGGCAAGTACCGCTCGCGGCGCCATAGCTGCTTCGTGCAGACTTTTTCGCCGGGTGTCTTAACCGCCGTGCCGCGCAGGCCGCACTGGCAACCCACTTCGTACAATGCGCTTCACGGCGGCCTCGAGCGTTGGTTTGAGCCGATCGAGCCGGAGATCCTGGCCGCGCCGGTTTGGGGAAAACTGGTGGCCTCGGTCGGATCGCTCTTCGAACAGGTGCGCCACGTCGATAAGTGGTTTATTGAAGCCCATCAATTTCGCATCGATACCGCGAATGGCATCGGCCGCCCGACACCCGAGGGGGCTCATCGCGATGGCGTGGACTTTGTCGCGGTGATCCTCGCCGGCCGCCGCAACATCCGCGGCGGTGAAACCCACGTCTTCGACGCCAGCGGCCCCTCCGGCGTGCGTTTCACAATGCAAGAACCGTGGTCAATGCTGCTGATGGACGACGCCCGGGTCATTCACGAAACGACTCCGATCCAACCTGACGCGGAGCAAGGTGTACGTGACACCCTAGTCCTGACCTATCGTGCCAAGGGTTTTCAGTCCCCGGAAGGTTAGGGGGTCCCGCCGCCTAGCGCCCGCCCGGCCGCTTAGTAGGCGTTGGCCGGTCAGGGGCTGACGCCATCCTCAGCCGAGCTCCGCCCGTCAACCCAAGTTTCCAGGACGTTGAGCTCTTCATCCGCCAACACCAGGTTGGCGCGATACCCCGCCCGGATCCGCCCGGTCTCCTGCGCCAGTCCCAGGAAATCAGCAGGATAGCGGCTGGCCATGCGCACGGCCTCAGTCAACGGCAGGTGCAGCATCTTCACCGCGTTACGCA
>DATMQL010000506.1:0-12796 GCA_035566815.1 Steroidobacteraceae bacterium
GTGGCATTCCTGATTTTGTCGGGCGGCAGCTCTTTGAACGAGCGTGGCGCACGAGCTCATGTTCTGAGCGACCTGCTCGGCTCACTGGCCGCGGTCGCCGCCGCCGGCATCATCCTGTATTTCCATTGGTACCAGGCCGACCCGCTACTTTCTTTGGCCGTCTCGGTGCTGATACTGAGGTCGGGCTGGCAGCTGACGCGAGACTCGGCGCATGTACTGTTGGAAGGCACGCCACCGGGATTCGACGCTGAGGCTGTTGAACGCGAGCTCGCCGACCTACCGAACGTGAAAAGCGTACACCACATCCATGCCTGGTCTCTGACCGGAGAGACTCCGATAGTGACCCTGCATGCCGACTGCGATGACGCGGCCGACCGGCAGGTCGTATTGGAAAGCGTGACTGGAACCCTGCGACGTCGTTTCGGCGTCGAACATGTCACTGTGCAGATTGAGCAAGGGGAATGTATCGACACCGACCAGGACGTCGATTGCCACGGACCCCGCTCGATGCAATCGCCCTAGTTCATTGGAAAAACTGGCCTGCGGGCTGGGCGCCCCCGCCGTTTTTCGGACATCAGCTCCGTTGCCGCCGGCAAAAGGCGTGACTTTTGCCCGGGGCGCGTAGCCGGCTGCGCCGTAGCGTACAGGAGCTGCCTCTATGACGATGGTTCCGTCGAGCATGCGTGATGTTGCTGCATGGATCCTGGCGCTGGTGCTGAGTGTCCCCATTACGGTGCTTGCCGCGAACTCCGACTACGAGGCGCGCGTCGCGCACGTTCTCAAACAAACGCCACTGATTGACGGACACAATGACCTTCCGTGGGAGATTCGTGAGCGTTTCAAGAGTCAACTGGCCTCGATCGACCTGAAGTCCGATACGTCCAGGCTGACACCGCCGCCGGATTCAGCGCCCCTGATGACGGACATACCGCGCCTGCGCGCCGGTGGGGTAGGGGGCCAGTTCTGGTCTGTCTGGGTGCCTGTCAACATCAAGGGCTTCGAGGCGGTTCAGACCACGATCGAGCAGATCGACCTGGTGAAGCGCATCGCCGCCCGCTATCCGGCGGATCTGGAGATGGCCACGACGGCGGCTGACGTCCGCCGCATCCACCATTCCGGCAAGATCGCCTGCATGATCGGCATCGAAGGCGGTCACCAGGTCAACAACTCTTTGGCGGTGTTACGTCAGATGTACGACCTCGGCGCCCGCTACATGACACTCACCCACGTTCTCGACACCGACTGGGCCGATGCCGCAACGGATGCGCCCCGTCATCACGGCTTGACCCCCTTCGGCGTCGAGGTCGTCCGGGAGATGAATCGTCTCGGAATGCTCGTCGACTTGAGCCACGTGTCCCCGGAAACGATGCAAGCCGCCTTGTCGGCCAGTGCCGCGCCGGTCATCTTCTCCCATTCCTCTGCGCGAGCCGTTGTCGATCACCCGCGGAATGTCCCGGACGACATCCTGGCGCTCGTCGCCAAAAATGGTGGCGTTGTCATGGTGAATTTCGCTCCAGGCTATGTCTCGGCGGCTCGAGCCCAATGGGAAGCCGATCGCGCCGCCGAGCAGGCCCGCTACAACAGTCCACCCTACGCAGGTCTTTACATCGGTCAGCCCGAGCGCGCCAAAGCGGCTCTGGAGCATTGGGATCAGGAACACCCCAAGCCGGTGGTCACGCTCGAGCAGGTGGCCGATCACGCCGAGCATATCCGGCAGATCGCCGGTATCGACCATATCGGCCTGGGATCCGACTTCGACGGCATTCCCGAAGGCCCCCGCGGTCTCGACGGTGTGGATCGATATCCGGCGCTGCTGGTGGAGCTCATGCGTCGTGGCTGGAGCGACTCCGATATCGCCAAGATCGCCGGCGAGAACGTGTTACGCGTGATGGCGGAAGCGGAGCGTGTGTCAGCGAAGCTCCGCGCCGAGCGCGCGCCTTCCGAAGCCGCCCCGAATACCCCTCATTCGTGAGCCTATAACTCTCAGCGTCGGAATTCCGGCTCCTCCCGGTCGAGAATTTCCTTCACCGCGTTCAGATGATCCGCGGGGAAGTCGCCGTATTCGAGCCATTGGCGCTGGGTCAATTCAGCCGTCGCGTGCGGCATGAAGCGCAGGGGCTTTCCGGTGGAATAACACGTCAGGAGCATCTCGGCCGCGCGCTCGAAATAGTAGAGCTCATCGAACGCCGCAGCGACCGTGGCGCCCACCACCAGTACTCCATGATTGGCCATGAGCAGTACGCTCTTGCCGCCGACTAGAAGCTTTGCCTGGCGCGCGGCCTCGTTGCTCGAGAGCGCCATGCCCGAGAATTGCGCATCAATGGCGACCCGTCCGAAGAAGCGAGCCGCGTTGATATCTATCGGATATAACGTGCTGTCGGCCAGGCAACCCAGGGCCGTCGCGTACTTGCAGTGCAGATGCATTACACAGCGGGCATGCGGAACATTTGCATGCAACCCGGCGTGTAGGTACCAGGCGGTCGGATCGGGAGCATTGGGCTTTTGCAGCGTCGACGGATCATGGGCGTCCAGGAGCAGCAGCTCGCTCGCCGTGATTTGCGAGAAGTGGCGCCGGCAGGGATTGACCAGGAAACGGCTGCCATCGGCCGAGACCGCGACGCTGAAGTGATTCGCCACCGATTCCGCCATACCCAGCCGCGCGAACCAGCGGAAAGCCGCGGCGAGATCCGCGCGTTGTTCCTGATATTCGTCTGTCATAGAGCGTTGCCTCAATCCTCTCAACGTTGTGCTGTTTGCCAGCGCGGATGAATCCAGACCGGGGCGGCCGACTTCGGCAGGGCGGCGTTGCCGCGAATGAGGTCGCTGACCTTCTCTGCGATCATGATCGTCGGCGCATTCGTATTGCCGCTGACAATGGACGGCATGATCGATGCGTCCACCACCCGCAGTCCCGCGACTCCCCGTACCCGGCATTCCGCATCGACCACGCAGTCATCCGTCTTTCCCATTCGGCACGTGCCCACCGGGTGATAGCACGTCTCGACACCCCGCCTGACAAACGAATCGATGGCCTCGTCCGATTGCGTCAGTGAGCCGGGAGAGATCTCTTCCCCGCAAAACGGCGCCAATGCCGGCTGCGCCAGGATTTCGCGGGTGAGGCGCACGGAGGCGCGCAGATCCAGCCGGTCCTGGGGGTCCTGCAGGTAGTTGAATAGAATCGACGGCGGCGCTGCTGGATCGGCCGAGCGTATGTTGACGTGGCCCAGGCTCCGCGGCCGCATCAGGTCGATATGAACCTGGAAGGAGTGCTCACCCACGTCCTCGACCGTACCTGGTTTGATGGCGAGCGGCATGAAGGTCAGCTGCAGGTCGGGAAAATCAACGCCCGCACGACTGCGGATGAATCCACCGGCCTCGAAATGATTCGATGCCGCAATGCCGTCGTGGCGCATAAACCAGCGCAGACCCGTGAGCAGCTTGCCGACGCCTCGATTGAAGCGGTAGATCGAAACGGGTTGCAGGCATCGATGTTGTACGACGATGTCGGGGTGATCGTTCAGATGGGCGCCCACACCCGGCAGGTCACAAACAGGATCGATCCCCAGGCGGCGCAGAAAGTCTGCCGGGCCGACACCTGAGAGCTGCAGAATCTTCGGTGAGTTGATCGCGCCACCCGAAACGATCACTTCCGCGTCGGCGTAGGCGGTGACCGGGTTTCCGCGCGCCGAATACTGAACCCCGATGGCCCGATCCTTCTCGAACACGACTCGTTGCACCAGCGCCCCGGACTGGACAGTCAGTCCCGGGCGTTGCAATACCGGATGCAGATAAGCGCGTGCGGCGCTCCACCGGCGCCCATTCCGAGTGGTCCGGTCGATCCTGCCGAAACCCTCCTGTTGCGCGCCGTTCACATCGTCGGACAGCGGGTAGCCCGCTTCCCCGGCGGCTCGTATGAAAGCGGCGACCAGTGGCGAGTCCGCGGGATTCGGAGCAAACACGGACAAAGGCCCTGTGGCGCCGTGGTAGTCGTCGCCGCCACCGATATGGCGCTCCGCTCGTATGAAGTAGGGCAGGATGTCCGCATAACTCCACCCTGAAGCTCCGCTTCGTGCCCAGTGGTCGTAGTCGAACGCATGGCCGCGGATGTACACCATCCCGTTGATGGAGGATGAGCCGCCGAGCACCCGTCCGCGCGGATGAGTCAGCCGCCTGCCATCCAGAAACGGCTCGGCCTCGGAAAGATAGTTCCAGTTGAAGCGGTCGGAAGACAGTAGTCTCCCGACGGCCGACGGCATGTCGATCTCCCAGCTTTTATCGGCGGGACCGGCCTCGAGCAGCAGCACCCGGGTTCCCGGCGTTTCCGTGAGACGCGCCGCGAGAACGCAGCCGGCCGAGCCGGCGCCCACGATGATGTAGTCGTAACGGGAGTCGCTATGACTGGATGGCATCGTGGCAGAGCCGATGGAAGTGGCGTACGAGATGCTCGCTCCGATTGTTGGGCGTCTCACCGATGATATAGCGGCCCTGCGCGAATCCCATCGATCGCAGCCCCTTCTGGTTGGAGATATTGAGCCGGATGTCCTCCGGTCCCAGCTCTTCATTCATCCACCGTATACAGGACTTCGTCACGTCGGACAGCTCGCGACCCTCCACACCGTAGTACCCGAACCGAAGGCTCGAGGTTTCCGGCCCGGTCGGATTCATGATGAATGTGCCCACGACGTCCGAGTAGGGAAATGCGTAGATCGTCGCGTTAGGCCAGAGTCCGATGTTGAAGAACCAATCAGTTTGCCAGTGGGCGCCCGCGAGCGGTACTCCGTAGGCCTGTGTTACGTCCTTGCGTGGCGGTCCGATGTAGGTCCAGTACTTATCGCGCGGCTCGAGGCGGTAGCCCTCGAAATCAATGAGCTGCACCAGTTGTTTGTGCACCGGACCGGAATAGTCGAAGTGGTACCCTTCGATCGAGTTCTCCTGGATGACCTTCCAGTTCGCCGCCACCGGCACATCCACCTGTTCGATCAAGGTCAGACGGTCGAGGTCCGGCAGATAACGCCGCATCTGGGTTTCGGCGCCCGGAGCCATTTCGGCCACCGGCTGTGCCTCCGGATCGAGGTTGACGTAGACGAAGGAGGCGAAAATCTCAACCCGCACCGACTTGAGTCCATGACGGGTCTTGTCGAATCCCGCCAGGCACTCGGTGCGCGGAGCTCCCCGCAATCGGCCATCCATTGAATACGTCCACGCGTGGTATCCACACGTTATCGCCGGTGTGTGCCCTCGGGGAGCATTGATGAGACGATTCCCCCGATGTTGGCATACGTTGTGAAACGCGTGGATTCCACCTTCCTTGCTTCTTGTGACAATGACACTCTGGTCGAGGATGTCGTAGGTCACGAAGTCCCCGGGAGTGCGCAACTCGTTGACGTGGGCGACCAGGTGCCAGCTGCGGAAAAAGATATTCAGCCGCTCTTTCTGGAAGATCGACTCGTCGTAGAAGTAGGGCGCCGGGAGGGACATTCCCGCGCTCTGATCGGACTCGCTCCACTGGAAAGACATCGCGTCACCTCGAAGGCTCGGTTCAAAAGGCCCCGTCGCGGCTCACATTAGAATCCGCGCGCCGGCGCCACCTGTAAAATTTCGTCATAGCCATGACGAAATTGTGCTAAATCGATCACGGTGGCCGATCGGGTCACCCCCGCGAATCGAGGAATCCATGCGTCGATTGGCCTTGGTGCTGCTGCCGGAGTTCTCCAACCTGGGGCTCGCCGCCGCGACAGAGCCTCTGTTCGTGGCGAACTGGCTCGCCCAGCGGACGCTGTTCGAATGGAAGTCCGTCTCCGTGGACGGCAAACCCGTTCGCGCCAGTAACGGCGCGGTCCTCGCCGTGGAGGGCGACCTGGCGGCCGCAAGGGACTGTGCTTCCATTTTCGTACTGGCGAGTTTCGAGCCCCTGCAGAGCGCGCGTAGCCGGCCGCTCACGCGTTGGCTGCAGCGGGCCGCCCGCTCGGGCCTGGAGTTGGGCGGCATCGAAAATGGCAGCCTGGCGCTGGCGGAGGCCGGTCTCCTCGACAGTCATCCGGCCGCCATTCACTGGGACAACCTGGCCGGCTTTCAGGAGTTGTTTCCCAAGGTCCGGATCGCAGCCAGCCCCTTTTCGCTCACCCGCAATCGCCTCACCTGCGCGGGCGCCGCCGCCATTCTGGACATGATGGTCGCCTGGATAGCGCAGCATGCGGATGCGCAGGTCGCCGAAGAGGTGGCGAGGCATTTGCTACTCAACCGCGGACGCAAACTTCACGACGAGCCTCGGGACCCTGTCATAGACCAGGCCCGTGCCGTGATGCAGTCCTACATCGATGACCCGCTGCCTTGCGAGTCGATCGCGCAGCGACTCAACATCTCACTACGCCAGTTGGAGCGAAGGTTCAAAGAAGCGCTCGGGCGGACCGTGCATGCCGAATACAGGCTGGTGCGCGTCGAGCGGGCGCACCAGTACCTGCAGCAAACCCGCCTCAGTGTGACCGAAGTGGCCGCGCTCACCGGGTTCAGCTCGGTCGAATACTTCGCGAAAGTCTATCGACGCGCTTTCGCCATGCTGCCCAGTGAGGACCGCCGGCAAGCCACCGACGCGCCGGTGTTCAGAAGACACTCCTCCCGGGGTTACACTGGTGCCCCAACCCGAAAGGCGCGTTCTTAAGTCGTGATCGTCCATCTCATCGACGGAACGTACGAGCTCTTCCGTCATTTCTATGGCCTGCGACGCTTTTCGAAGGGCGTTGACCGGCCGTTCGGTGCGGTGGCAGGAGTGCTCAACACCGTTCTACAGATGGTGGAGGAGGGCGCAACGCACCTGGGTGTCGCGACCGACCATGTCATCGAATCCTTCCGTAACGAGCTCTGGAGTGGCTACAAATCGGGCGATGGCATCGATGCCGCGTTGGCGGCGCAGTTTCAGCCGCTCGAAGACGCCCTTGCCGCGATGGGTATTGCCGTATGGCCGATGGTCGAACTCGAAGCGGACGACGCACTGGCTTCGGCGGCCGCGCTCGCCGCGAAAGACCCGCAGGCGGAAAAGATCTGTATCTGGACCCCCGACAAGGACCTGGCGCAGTGTGTACGTGCCGATCGAGTGGTACAGGTGGATCGGAAGACCAAGGTCATCCGGGACGCTGTCGGCGTACGAGCCAAGTTCGGTGTCGCCCCGGAACGGATTCCCGACTACCTGGCTCTCGTCGGCGACAGCGCGGACGGTTATCCGGGTATTCCAGGCATAGGGGCCAAAGGTGCGGCGGGCCTGATCTCCCGCCACGGCAGGATCGAAGATTTCCCTGCGGAAGTTCTCGGCGAGCGTCGTGATCTCGCGCTGTTGTTCAAGAGGCTGGCGACGCTTCGTACCGACGCCCCGCTGTTTGCCGGCGTCGAAGAGTTGCGCTGGCGCGGCCCGGCCGACACCTTTGCCAACTTCCAGCAGCGACTGGGCGATCCCCGTCTCCTCGCCCGGGTCGAGCGGGCGCGACTCACCGTGTGAAGGACATGTATGCGTAAAATCGGTACGACCGTCGGGGTCACCGTGTTGGTCCTGTTCCTCATCCTGGTTTTATGGATATGGAGCCGGCCCGAGCGAGGTACGACAGGCCTGGTGAGCACCAACTTCCGCTGGTTGGGACCCAATGACAAGATCGCGGTGGACGGATTCGACGATCCCAAGGTGCAGGGCGTCGCCTGTCATATCAGCCGCGCGGTGACCGGCGGCATCAAGGGTGGTTTGCGCCTGGCGGAGGACACGAGCGACGCCAGCATCACCTGCCGGCAGGTCGGGCCCATAAAGATCCCGACCGACCTCAAGGATGGCGAGTCGGTGTTCGACGAGCGCCGCAGCCTGCTGTTCAAGCAATTACACGTGGTCCGCTTCTACGATCGCAACCGCAATGTTCTGGTCTATGTTTCCTACAGCGACCGCCTGGTCGCCGGCAGTCCGAAGAACTCCATCAGTTCGGTGCCCGTGATGGGGTGGGTGGCGCCTTGAGCCGGCAATTCGGCGCAGCGCGGCAGGAGAGGGGGGGCAATCCCCCCCAACCGCTCGTGTCCTGACCCCGGCCGAGTTGCACGGCCAGGGTCCTCGGACACGTCGAGCCTATTTCTTCTTGGCGGGGGCCCGCCGACTCTTACGGAACGAAATACCGCTGCGCATCGCCTTCTGCTGGACGGCGGCGGCCGTACGGCCCAATGCCTTCGCCGCATCCGCGGCGGTGCCATTGCTGGCTAACTTCTTCAGGGTCTTGAGCTCGCTGGCGCTCCAGGAGGCTCCATCACTCGACGGACGTTTGGCCATCATCATCTCCAAGTATAGACAACCGGCGAATGATACACGTTGAGAGGCCGTTCAACACCCCCTGTTGATCACTCTTTAGGTTGATTTGTATCAATGTTTCACCCTCGGCCGGGTCCAACCCCGCCGATTTCACCGGTTTGGGCGATAAATGAGCTCTCCAAACAGCTCCCACTTCCCACTCCCGGCCGGCGCGACGTACTGGAGGGTCCGGACGCTGCCGTCGGGCCGCCGCTCCCATACCAACCTGAGGTCCCGGTTGCGCGACGGGGTGAGTGTGGTCAGCACCATCGAGCCGTGGGCATCCAGCGTTCCGCGCAGCGCAATGGCCCCCCAGGTATCGTCCGCCCACAGCTCGAGCCAGTTTTCCCCGTCGAAGCGGTTGACACCGATGCCCGACATCCGGTACCCAACCCCGGGTCCGCGGTACAAGTCTGTGATCATGGTCAGGTTTTGTTGGACGATACAGCCGTGGGATTGCTTTTCCACCCGGTCATAGCCCACCAGCTGGTTGCTTTTGGCCTCGAACACCTGCCAATCCCCGACCCAGAAGTCAAATTGGTGGTGTTGTGGGGTGTCACAAGGGCCGGCAGCGCTTTTTTCCGCGCCCGCGGCCGCCGGAACGGGCCGGCCGGATGCGACCAGTACGATTGCGGCAAACGCGCCGGTAATGTAACGGATTGCGGCGGACCTGCGGTTGAGCATGCGTATCTCCCGTCCCGGATGAGTATGGATGGCGCGAACGCTATCCTGTCCGGGGTGGAGAGTCTGCAAGCGGATATCAGGCGGCGGCGCTACCCGGCCAAACTCCTAGCAAATCGCCGGCGACAGCCAAGGTCGAAGGGGAACCAGGCGGCGCCTCCGTCGCGGCGCCGCCTGGAGGGTTTTGGTTCTCAGCGGCGTCCCGAGCCAACGGCTGCGAATGCCGTTCCTACCGCGCCGCCCAACACAATTCCTAACGCAACCGTCACCTACGGCCGGCCGGAGACGAAGCCACGGGTCTCCTCGGCCGCTTCCCTGGAGATTGAATCCAACGCATCACCCGGCTTCATTTGCTGCTTTGCCGTAGAATCATTCCTGCTCAGCTTGGACCCGCTGAGGTCCCAACTCGAGGTGCGCGTCACACCCGTTTTAACACTACGACCGGAATCTGCCGGTCGGTTTTCTGCTGGTAATCGGCGTAGGGCCCATAGATTTCCACCATCCTGGGCCAGAGCGCGGCGCGTTCCTGCGCGTTGGCCGTGTGCGCCCGTGCGGTGAATTTGTCGGCCTTGACTTGGACCTTCACTGTCGGGTTGGCCTCCAGATTCAGATACCAGGCCGGATGTGCCGGCGCGCCGCCCTTGGAGGCCACCACGACATAGTCCGGGCCGGACGTGCCGAAAATCAACGGCAGGGTGAGCTCGCGGCCGGACTTGCGTCCGATTGTAGTGAGCAACAGGGTAGGGATCATGCCCTTGCCACCGCCGAGAGTCGCGTCCCAGAGGTAGCCATCCTCGCCGTCGGTGGCGATGTAGCGCGCCAGGTGATTCTTGATCCAATCCGGAAGCTCATTAGATCCACTCGGTTCAGCCATGATGACCTCCACTTATGCAAAAAGTGCGTCGGCTGCCCGCAACACCGCGCGGGCCAACCCCAATCGATCCTCGACACTGCTCATCAGTGTTGCAGCTTGTACAAACGTAACACCCGGTTGCGCATCGGGAACCGGGTCTGTCTGATCCACCACGAACCCGTCGACGAGTCCAGCGTAGCGCCGGGCGACCGCGGCCGGGCTTACGTCAAGTCCCAGCTCAGTCATCATTTTGGCCGCGGGCCCTTTGATCGCTTTGCCTCCAATGATAGGCGTAACGGCCACCACCGGTGCCTCCGCCTGCTGCAATGCCAACCGGATACCCGGCACGGCCAGGATAGGCTCGACACTGACGAAGGGATTGGACGGACAAATGACAATCGCCCGCAGATCGCGCCGTTGCAGGGCGGCGAGCGCTTGCGGCTGCGGTCGGGCGGTCTCGGCGCCGGAAAACATGAATTCACGTACGGCCGGCTGACATTGCCGCCGCACGAAGTAGTCCTGGAAGTCGAGCCACCCTTCCGGGGTCAGCACCCGCGTGCGCACTGGATCGTCGCTCATCGGCAGCACCCGGGCGGTAATGCCCAGGGCCCGGCAAAGATGGGCTGTGACTTCACTCAACGTGGCGCCCTGGGCCAGCCGCCAACTGCGCTCGACGTGCACGGCCAGGTCGCCGTCGCCGAGTTGAAACCAACTCTCGCCGCCCAGGCCGCGCAGCGCCTCCATGAAGCGCCAGCTCTCGTCCCGCCGGCCCCAGCCCCTGACCGGATCGGATAGTCCGGCCAGGGCGTACATGACTGAATCCAGGTCGGGCGCGATACTCAGTCCCAGGTGTCGGAAGTCGTCGCCCGTGTTGACAATGATCGAGAGACTGTCCGGCTCGGCCGCCAGCGCCAGGGACAACCCGTGCGCGAGCTTGGCGCCCCCCACGCCGCCGCACAGGGCAACCACGTGACCGCTCAACGGAAAAGATCCTGCTGTTGGGGTCGGATGAGTACGGCGGCAGGCTGAGGGGGTTCCCGCGATGCCAGGCCTCTCACCAGCGCTACGGGCCGGGCTTCGTTCGCTTGTCCCATCACTATCGATGCCGCCGAGGCGACCTCATCCGCGTGTCCGACAACGGTTACGCGCAGAGGACGACCGAACATGTCGGTGCTGCCGCGAAGGTCCAGGGTTGCGGGAACCCCGGCGCAACCGATTGCAACTCCGATCGTTCCCACACGCCACGGACGACCGAAACTGTCGCTGATCACCACACCCGGTGCGCAGCCAGTTAGCGCGCGCAGCCGCTCGCGCAAGCCGGCCGCGCTGGCATCCGGGTCCTCGGGAAGCAGCAGTGCGAATTCACCACTCGCCGGGTCGGCGACATTGGACTGATCGATCCCCGCGTTGGCCATGATCAATCCCAGCCGGTGCTCGACAATCAGGACATCTTGGGCGGCGCGTACAATCCGGCGCGATTCGCGCAATACCAGCTCCACCAGGCGCGGATCCTTCTGCACGGTCCGGGCGACTTCGAGCGCCCGGGCACCCGGGGTGACCGTAGCCAGGTCGATCCGCCGCCCTTCAGCCTTGGAGACCACCTTCTGCGCAAAAACCAACACATCGTCCGCGTGCAATTGCAGGCCGCCGCGTGCCAGTGCGTCCGCCGTCATGACCGCCAGATCGTCCCCAGCGGCAACGTGCGGGAAATCGGGCAGAGCCGTGATTCGCAGCTCGACAGCGCAGCTCATGAAATGTCCAGCACGCCTTCAACCAAACGCCGCACGCAGCCGGGGTAAGACCTGCTCGGCGTACAGGTTCAGAAATCGTACCTGATCGGGTCCTGGTGCGTGAAACACGAGATGCCGAAAACCCATCTCGACGTACGGCCGGATCCTTTCCACCTGCTCATCGGGATCCACCGACACGATCCAGCGCTTCGCCGCGCGCTCGACCGGCACCTTGTCCGCGAGACGCTCCATTTCGAGTGGGTCGTCGACCGAGATCTTTTCCTCGGGTGACAGCGCCAGCGCCCCCCAATGGCGGGTATCGTCCAGGGCGCGCTGCGCATCGCTGTCGAACGACACCTTCACCTCGATCATCATGTCAACATCCCGCGGCGCGCGTCCCGAGGCCTGAACGCCCGCCGTGTAGTTGGGAAGCAACGTGCCCTCGTAGAGTTCCGTCCCCTTGCCGCTGGTGCAGATGAAGCCGTCGGCGAATTGGCCGGCATACTTCGCCATCACCGGGCCGGCGCCGGCCACATAGATCGGCGGTAGCACGTCGGGTTTGTCGTAGATCGTCGCCTTCTCGGTACGATAGTACTGGCCGCGGAAACTCACTCGCGGCTCGCTCCAGAGTTGTCGGATCAATGCCACCGCTTCCTTGAGCCGTGCGGTACGTTCCTTGGGCTCGGGCCACGGCATCCCTGTGGCCGGCACTTCGTTGAGCGATTCGCCGGTACCCACTCCGAGGATCACTCGCCCGGGAAACATCGCGCCCAGTGTCGCAAAGGCTTGCGCGATGATGGCGGGGTGGTAGCGGAACGTGGGTGCGAGCACGCTGGTTCCCATAACGATGCGCGAAGTGCGCGCGCCGACCGCCCCCAGCCAAGACATCGAGAAAGGCGCGTGTCCACCGGTGTGGCGCCAACCCTGAAAATGATCGCTGATAAAAACGGAATCAAAGCCTCGCTGTTCGGCGAGAACCGCGAAGTTGAGCAACTCGTTCGGCCCGAATTGTTCCGCGGATGCCTTGTAACCCAGTCGTAGCACGGCGGTTTCCCCTTTTATTCCAATCAGCCAACCGTCGCCAGATCGGACGAAGAGGGCGCCCGTGAGCGCAGGAGTTCTCCGTTTACTTGCTCTTCGTCGGGAGCGCCATACAACGTGGTGCGCTGACGGGCAGTGCGACGGATACTTTGGGCCAATGCCTGCAGCTTCGATGCGTCG
>DATMQL010000507.1:0-13748 GCA_035566815.1 Steroidobacteraceae bacterium
CGAGTGAGCGGACGTCGAAGGCGGGCGGACCGCTGCTGAAGCCGCCGGAACTCGCGGATCCGACCGAGCTGGCAGGGCCGGCCGAACGCATCGAGCCAACCGCGTCGGCGCCGCCAGCCGAGTGACCGTGCGCGCCGGGTACGGAGTACTGCGTCCATCCCGCCCGCCCCAGCTCACTAACAAGCTGCCGGCAGGCGTGATCAACGGAGTCGCGGTCCTCCGACGTCTTCCTATTGGCAAAATATGCCGTCGCCCAGGCGTCCACGCGCCGTGCGAGCTCGCCGTGCTCGGGCCCGAAGAACGGCCACTCGAGATAATTACTGACATCCACGGTTGCTTCAGTCCCCTTCGAATTTCGGCTTCTGCTTTGCCACGAACGCGTGGTAGGCGCGGTGGAAGTCCTGCGTCTCCATGCAGACCGCCTGCGCTTCCGCTTCGGCGTCGATGGCGGCATCGACCGTCATGGCCCATTCCGCGTGCAGCATCTTTTTCGTCATGGCATGCGCGAACGTCGGGCCTTGCGCGATCTCGGTGGCGAGGGCGACGGACTCAGCCAGTACCGTCTCCGGCGCGATCAGGCGGTTGAAAAATCCCCAGGCCAACCCTTCTTCGGCCAACAGGGAGCGGCCGGTGAAGAGCAGCTCCGATGCGCGTCCCTGTCCAATGATTCTCGGCAGAATCGCGCAGGCACCCATATCGCACCCGGCCAACCCGACCCGCGTGAAAAGAAACGCGGTCTTCGCGCGCGGCGTACCCAGGCGAAAGTCCGAAGCCATGGCGAGGATCGCGCCGGCACCCGCGCAAACACCATCCACCGCCGCGATGATGGGTTGCGGACAGGCGCGCATGGCCTTCACCAGGTCGCCGGTCATTTGTGTGAAGTTCCGCAAGCCGGCGGCATCCATGCGTGTCAGCGGGCCGATGATCTCGTGGACGTCGCCACCGGAGCAGAAGTTCCCACCGGCTCCGGTGATGACCAGCGCACGAACTTCCTTCACTCCGACCAGGGCGCGGAAGAAGTCCCGCAGCTCCGCGTACGACTCGAACGTCAAAGGATTCTTACGCTCCGGGCGGTTCAACGTGATGATGCCGACCCGTCCCTCCCGCTGCCACTGGAAGTGTTGGGGTTGGAACCGCGCCAGCTCGAAGGTCGGTGTCGAAGTCATAGCCCTCAACCGCTCTGGACGCCGGAGATGTGCGCTTTCAGCTCGCCGAGCAGATCGACGAGTTGCTTCTTCTGTTTCTGAGTCAGCCCGCCGAACAGGTCGACGACCCATTGCTCATGTTCGGCGGCCATACGCTGGAATTGCCGCTGCCCTTCGGGCGTGAGTTTCACCCGGAACACACGCCGGTCCGCGGCGTCGACTTCGCGCACGACCAGGCCTTCCTTCTCCAGGCCGTCGGTGATGCCGGTGACGTTGCCTCCGGTTACCATCATCCGCTGCGACAACTCGCTCATCTTCAGCCCTTCGGGCGCGCGCTCGAGCTGCGCCATGAGGTCGAAGCGCGGCAGCGTCGTATCGAAACGGGACTGCAGGTTCTGGCGGATGCGATTTTCGACCTGGTTGGTGCAGGAAAGAATTCGCAGCCACAGGCGCAGTGAGACATGGTGATCGTCGTGAACGCGCGTTTCCGCATCCACCGGCGGATTCGTGACCACTTTGAGCGGAGCTCTTTCCTTGGATGCTTCCTTTCCCATTACGTCACCTCTCCGCCTGCCACTACGATACTTTGACCCGTTATGCTTTCCGCGCCCGGTCCACACAGCCATAACACGCTATGCGCGACTTCCTCGGGCGTAATCAGCCGGCGCTGAGGATTGGTCGCAACCAGGGAGGCCAGCGCGTCCGCCTCGCTGCGCCCGGTTTTGCGCATGATGTTGGCGATGGCGTCCCGTACGATGTCCGTGTCCGTATAACCGGGACAAACCGCATTGACGGTGATGTTCTTGGTAGCGAACTCCAACGCAAGCGAGCGCGTGAGACCGATCACCGCGTGTTTTGATGCCACGTAAGCCGAGATGTATGCGCCGCCTCGCAGGCCGGCAATACTGGCCACATTGACGATGCGGCCGTAACCAACCTGGAGCATGTCCGGAACGGCCTGCCGGGTACACAGGTAGGTGCCGTTAACGTTCACGGCCATGATCCGGTTCCACAGCGCCTCGTCGGTATCCGTGAATTTAGCACTCGCCGCCTGGCCAGCGTTGTTAATGAGGATATGGACGGGACCGAAATGCTCGCGTGCTTTCTCGAAAGCCGCCTGCACGGAAGTGGCGTCGGTTACATCCGTGACGATCGGCGCCCCCACGCTCGCTCCGCCCAATGCCTTGGAGACGGCATGTAGATTCTCAGAATCTCTTCCGAGCAGGGAGACTTGGGCACCCCGCGCAGCCAGGGTCGCGGCAATAGTGCTGCCGATGCCACGGCTCGCACCCGTTACGACTGCGTGCCGACCTGCAAAAATCGCGTCTTGACGATTCATGACGGGGTCTCGTCCGTTGTAGCGGGGGTGGCCGCAAGTTGGGCGGCTCGTTGCAGATTACGCTCGAGTTGGCTTTTTCCCGACAGGTACTGATTCGGCCACCACTGCTCGGTATAACCCTGGCGGGCCGCGGCCTCCAGGGTCCAGGCGGGGTTCGCCAGGTGGGGGCGGGCAATCGCGCACAGGTCCGCACGCCCGGCGGCGATGATGGAGTTGACGTGATCCGGGTCGTAGATGTTGCCCACAGCCAGTGTCGCGATGCCAATTTCGTTGCGGACTTTATCCGCGAACGGTGCCTGCCACATGCGGCCGTAAACCGGCTTCTGCCAGGGAACGGTCTGTCCGGTGGAGACGTCGATGAGATCGACTCCCGCAGCCTTGAACTCGCGCGCCATCACCAGCAGGTCTTCGTCAGTGAGTCCGCCGTCGGCCCAGTCGGTCGCCGAGATGCGCACTGACAAAGGCTTTTCCGCAGGCCACACGGCGCGCACCGCCTGCAACACCTCGAGCGGAAAGCGCAGGCGGCCGTGCACATCGCCACCATACTCGTCGGTGCGTTGGTTGGTGAGTGGAGACAGGAAGGACGCCAGAAGATAGCCATGCGCCATGTGCAGCTCCAGCATGTCGAAGCCGGCTTCCTGTCCGAAGCGCGTTGCGCGCACGAAATCGGTGCGGATCTTCTCCATGTCGCCGGCAGTGAGGGCGTGTGGTGTCTGGCTGACCCCCTCGAAGTAGGGAATCGGCGATGCGGACGCGATGGGCCAATTGCCGGCCGGCAGCGGGTAGTCCATTTCCTCCCAACCCAGTTGGGTTGAGCCCTTGCGCCCTGAATGACCGAGCTGCAGGCAGAATTTGGCCGGGGTGCGCTCGTGCACGAAGGTCACGATCGGCCGCCACGCGTCGCGCTGTGCCTCACTCCATAACCCCGTACACCCCGGGGTGATGCGTCCCTCGGGGGAAACGCAGGTCATTTCGGTGTACACCAAGCCTGCGCCGCCCACGGCGCGGTGGCCGTAGTGAACGAGGTGCCAGTCATCGGGCATGCCGTCTTTAGCGCAGTACTGCGCCATCGGGGACACCACGACGCGATTGGTCAGCTCCATGTCGCGCAGCTTGAAGGGCAAAAACATCGGCGGCCGCGCCTTTTCAGTGCCGCTGTGAGTCGCCAGCCAACGCTCGTAGTCGGCGACGAAGCGCGGGTCGCGCAACTTCAGATTCTCGTGGCCGATGCGTTGGCTGCCGGTGAGGAGGCTGTAGGCAAACTGTTCCGGCGGCAGGTGCGCGTAGCGGGCGACGTTCTCGAACCACTCCATGCGATTGCGAGCCGCGCTCTGTAACTTGAGCACCTCGATGTGGCGCTCCTTGTGATAGGAGGTGAGCGCGCTGTCCAGCCCGGCGCCGCTGGTGACCTGGTGAGTCAGGGAGATCGCGTCCTCCATCGCCAGCTTGGTGCCCGAGCCAATGGAAAAGTGCGCCGTATGGGCGGCATCACCGATCAGAACGAGCTTGTCGTGGTGCCAGCGCTTACAGACCACGCGAGGGAAGTTCAGCCACGCGGAGCCACGCAGGTGCGCGGCGTTACTCTGCAATCGGTGCCCGTCGAGGTAGCGGCCGAAAAGCTGCTCACAGAAGGCGATCGACTGCGCCGTATCGAACTGATCGAGGCCGTGCGCCAGCCAGGTCTCCTCGCGGGTCTCGACAATGACGGTCGAGAGATCCTTGCTGAACTGGTAGGCGTGAATCTGGAACCAGCCGTGCTCGGTCCGCTCGAACGCGAAGGTAAAGGCCGAGAAGGACTGCGTGGTTCCCAGCCAGATAAAGCGGCATTTACGCTTATCGATGTCGGGCTGGAATATGTCCGCGTGCCGGCTGCGGATGCGACTGTTCACCCCGTCGGCGGCGATGATCAGGTCGGCGTCGGCAAAGGCCTGCTCGTCCTCGACTTCGTGCCGGAAGCTCTCGTGCACGCCCAGCTCGTGAGCCCGTTCCTGCAGGATCTGCAGCAGTTTCTTGCGGCCGATGCCGCAGAATCCATGCCCGCCGCTGACGAGCTTGCGGCCGCCGAAATGGATGGCAATATCGTCCCAGTGATGGAAGCTCGCCAGTATCGCGCGGTGTGTCTCGGGGTCGGCAGTGCGGAAATTCCCCATGGTCTGGTCGGAGAACACCACTCCCCAGCCGAACGTGTCGTCCGGCCGATTGCGCTCGTAAACCTCGATCCGCGCGGCCGGCAGGGCCTTGCGCAGCAGGATGGCCGAGTAGAGGCCCGCTGGACCGCCGCCCAGACAAACGATTCGCTTCATTGCGGCAGCACCCCCCCATAAAAGCCCAAGAAGGGCCGTATCGCGAGCCAGGTGCGTATGTTATATTGCCGATTACTTGAAGTGTCAATTATCTTTGCCCCCCGAGTACGGCCCCAAGAGGACGGATAAGATGGCCACACAAACTGCCCCCGGAGTCTCCGAAGCACTCGCCATGCTGGTCAGCGGCATCGTCGGCGGTGGTATTCGCGTCGTCGATTTGACGGTTCCCCTGGAATCCTCGACGCAGACCATCCAGCTGCCGCCGCCTTTCGCCCCCTCCAAGCCGTTTTCCCTGGAGGAGATCTCGCGCTATGACGAGCGCGGACCGGCCTGGTATTGGAATAACATCGCTTGCGGAGAGCACACGGGCACTCACTTCGATGCGCCGGTGCATTGGGTGACCGGTAAGGACTACCCGAACAACGCGACCCACAACATTCCGGTCGACCGCTTCATCGGACCGGCCTGTGTCATCGATGTCGCAAAACAGGCCGCGGCAAACCCTGACTTCCTGATTACCCAGGCGGTCGTCGAGGAGTGGGAGGCGAAGCACGGCCGCATTCCCTCGCATGCCTGGGTCCTCATCCGGACCGACTGGTCGAAGCACGGCACCAGTAAGAAATTTCTCAACGCCGGGCCGGACGGGTCGCACACCCCGGGATTCGATCCCAAGTGCGTGCCCTTCCTGGCGCGCGAGCGGGACATCCTCGGCGTCGGTGTGGAAACGGTCGGAACGGATGCCGGGCAGGCGCACAGCTTCGATCCCATGTTTCCCTGCCATACCATCATGCACGGATCGAACAAGTTCGGATTGGCGAGCCTGACCAACCTCGACCAGTTGCCCCCGACGGGTGCTGTGGTGATCGCGCCGCCGCTGAAAATCGTCAATGGATCGGGCAGCCCGCTGCGCGTGCTTGCGTTGGTTCCTGCCTAGGTGCCGTAGGAGAGAATCGTGGCCGAGCGCTCATTTGCGAAAGAAGTTAAATCGCTGCGCCTCGGTGAAGGCGTGGAGTTTCGCGGCGAGGGTATTCTCGCCGTCACCAAGGCGCTCCTGCAGTCTGGAGTGGGCTACGTGGGTGGCTACCAGGGAGCGCCGATCTCGCACCTGATGGATGTGTTGGCTGACGCCGAGGAGATCCTCAACGAGCTCGGCGTGCACTTCGAGGCGAGTGCTTCGGAGGCGACCGCGGCGGCGATGCTAGCGGCTTCCATTAACTACCCGATCCGCGGTGCCGTCACCTGGAAGTCCACGGTAGGCACGAACGTGGCTTCCGATGCACTCGCTAATCTCGCGTCCGCTGGCGTCCTGGGTGGCGCTCTCATCGTAGTCGGCGAGGACTATGGCGAAGGCGCGAGCATCATGCAGGAGCGCACGCACGCCTTCGCAATGAAGTCACAGATGTGGCTGCTGGATCCCAGGCCGCATCTTCCCGATATTGTGCGGGCGGTGGAGAAGGGCTTCGAGCTGTCGGAGGCCAGTAACACTCCGGTGATGCTGATGCTCCGCATCCGCGCGTGTCATGTGTATGGTCGGTTCACGACCAAGGCCAACAGGCGGCCGGCTTTTTCCGCGGCCGACGCGCTGGCGGCGCCCTCGCGTGACTACGGCAAGATCATTCTGCCGCCTTCCACGTATGCGCAGGAGAAGGAGAAGATCGAGAAGCGCTTTCCGGCGGCGGTGCGCTTCGTCGCCGAGCAGGGTTTGAATGACTTCATTCCCGGTGAGACCGATGACATCGGCATCGTTCTGCAGGGTGGGCTCTACAACAGCACGCTGCGCGCGCTCGAGCTTTTGGGCTGCGCTGACACGTTTGGTAACACCAAGGTCCCGCTCTACTGCCTGAATGTGACCTATCCACTGGTGCCGGATGAGTGGGTGAAATTCTGCGCCGGCAAGAAAGCGGTGTTGGTGGTCGAGGAGGGGCAGCCGGAGTTCATCGAGCAGGCGGCCGCTCAGATTCTGCGCAAGCATGATGTGCAGGCGCGGTTGGTTGGGAAGGATGTGCTGCCCGCGATGGGGGAGTACAACGTTGATGTGTTACGGAAGGGGTTGGGAGAGTTTATTGGGAAGTGGACGCCGCAGTTGCGCGAGGCGGCCGCTGCGCGTCGGGCGGCTGACGGCGGGCTGAGTTCGTCAGGCGCGACTGCAGCGGATTCGCTTGGCGCGGGTGACGGCTCGGTGCCCGCTCGCGCGGTAGTTGAGACCCCGCTCATACCGGCCGCCCGTCTTGCCGCCTTGGTTCCGCCCCGGCCCTCGGGGCTGTGCACCGGATGTCCTGAGCGTCCCTTTTTTGCGGCTATGAAATTGCTGCAGCGGGAGACTGGCCCGCTGCACATCAGTGCCGATATCGGTTGCCATTCTTTTGCGACGCTGCCGCCCTTCAACATGGGTAACAGCATCATGGGGTATGGCCTGGGGTCGGCCGCCGCTTCCGCGTTCGGCACCGACGGCGGGAAGCGCGCGGTTTCCGTCATGGGAGACGGCGGTTTCTGGCACAACGGCCTGACCAGCGGAATCGGCAACGCCGTATTCAACAAACACGATGACCTGACGGTCATTGTCGACAACGGATATTCAGCAGCCACGGGCGGCCAGGACATTCTCTCATCGCGAGCTCCTAACGCGCACCGGGAGGGAAACCACACGATCGAGACTGCCGTGAAGGGCGTTGGCGTTAAGTGGGTGAAGCGTACCCATACCTATGACATGCAGGGGACTTTGAAGGTGCTGCGCGAGGCGCTGAGCACCGGGTTCCGAGGGCCAAAGGTCATCATCGCCGAAGGCGAGTGCCAGCTTAACCGCCAGCGGCGTGTGAAGCCGCTCATGAAGAAGGCGATCAAGGACGGGCAACGCGTAGTACGGGAGCGCTTCGGTATCGATCCTGACACCTGCACCGGCGATCACTCGTGCATTCGCTTGTCGGGCTGTCCGTCGCTGACGGTGAAGAAGAATCCCGATCCGCTGCGCACCGATCCGGTCGCGCATGTCGACAACAGTTGTGTGGGTTGCGGGGTGTGCGGCGAAGTGGCACACGCGGCGGTGCTGTGTCCGTCGTTCTACCGGGCGGAACTCGTCTACAACCCGTCTGGTTGGGACCGCTTCCTCGCGAAGGTGCGTGGCGCGGTCATCGGTTTCCTGCAGCGACGCAGTGAGCGCAAGCGATTGCAATATGCCCTCTGAGCGACCGATCAAGCTGACCATCGCCGCCCTGGGTGGACAGGGTGGCGGCGTACTGGCCAATTGGCTGATTGGAATAGCCGAGTCTGAGGGCTATCTCGCGCAGACGACGTCTGTGCCGGGAGTGGCGCAGCGTACTGGCGCTACCATCTACTATCTCGAGTTTTTCCCGCAGGCGGCAGCTGCAGCGGCGGGACGCGATCCAATCATGGCGCTCATGCCGGTGTCCGGTGATGTTGACTGCGTGCTGGCGTCGGAGCTCGCCGAGGCGGCTCGCGCGATACAACGTGGGCTGGTCACGCGGGATAGGACCACGCTGATTGCGTCTTCGCATCGCTCTTACGCGATTAGTGAAAAGAGCGCCATGGGTGATGGCGCGGCGAATGAGGAAGAGCTCATCGAGCTCGTGCGGAGTCAGGCGAAGCGCGTCGTTTTGTTTGATATGGACGCGATGGCCGAGAGTCACCATAGCGTGATCAGCTCGGTGATGTTGGGTGCACTTGGGGGCAGCGGGGTACTGCCATTCCGTAAGGCCGCGTTCGAGGCGGCCATCAAGAAGGGCGGGATTGCGGTTAGTACGAATCTCGCGGCGTTCGAGGATGCGTGGCGGCGGGCCGAGGGGCAAGACGCGCCAGGCGCGGATGCCGGGGAAGCCGATCTTGGCCCATCGGCTGCATTGTCTCTCGGGGGAACGATTGCCCGGGAGACCGTCGCCTCCGCCGCGGACCCCCTGGGCACCGTGCCCGCTCAGGCGCGCTCTCCCAAACTTCAGCCGCTGTTGGATCGAGTGCGGCGTTTTGCGGCACCCGTGCAAAAGATTGTGTTGGAAGGTGTACGCCGCGCTATCGACTATCAGGACCCGGAATACGCGAAGTTATATCTCGATCGCCTGGAGCAGGTTGCCGGCCTGGATGGCATGCGGGGCGTGCGCGGAGGTGGTGACTTTGGCGGCGGGGCGCGCGTGGGCAACGGCAACGAGGAGTGGTCGCTCACCGAAGCCACGGCACGTAGTTTGGCGCTCTGGATGACCTTCGAGGACACCATTCGTGTCGCTGACCTGAAGACCCGCTCGACACGCTTCACGCGCGTGCGCGACGAAATTCGTGCGGATGCCGGGCAGCTGTTCGGCATCACTGAATTCATGAAGCCGCGGGTGACCGAGATCGCGGGAACTCTGCCTGCTGGACTGGGGCGATGGCTGTTGCGATCACCGGGAATGAATCGTTTGCTCACCCGCTGGACGGGTGGCAAGCAAATCCGCACCGGGACGGTGACCGGGTTCCTGATGCTCCACCTGCTGGGTGGCTTGAAACGCTGGCGGCGGGGGACCTTGCGGTTTCACGAGGAAAACGCGCGTATCGAGCAATGGCTCGGGCGGATCGAACGCGTGGCTGCCACTAACTATGCGTTGGCCGTCGAGCTCGCGCGGGCGCAACGCCTGGTGAAAGGCTACGGCGACACGCACGAGCGCGGTTGGCGGAATTTCTCGGCTCTCGTGGACAAGCTCGATGAGCTGGCGCCGCGGGCAGACGGCGCCGCGGTGTTTGCCCGCCTCCAGACGGCGGCGCTGGCGGATGAGGAAGGAAAAGCATTGGCGCGCGAGCTGGCCGAAATCAGCAGCGTGGCGGTCGTAAAGTTCGCGCTGGACCGGGCGCGGGCGTAGCGGGTGTGCCGTCCGTGCGCGCATCGCACGGGCGCGCGACTACGCGTGACGCGCACGTGCAATCAGTAGGGCGCTTGTCGTTACATGTGATGCGGACGCCAGTCCTGCGGCTCCTTGTCGCGGTGCTTGTGAGGGACGTTCAGCGGTTCGCCCGTGATGTGATCGTCCGGTATTGTCGGAGCGAAAGTAGGTAGATTCTTAGCCCGCGCCTGCGTGACGGCCTCGAAACCGGACGCGAGTGTGATCAGCTTTGGCTCACTGAAGGCGGTCCCGAAGAAGGTGATGCCGAGCGGAATCCCAAACACGTTCGCCGCCGGTACCTGCACGTATGGATAACCGCCGGGAGCGCCGAGGCTCGAGCTGCCGAAAATAAAGTGATCGCCATAGAGCAGATCGGTCGACCACGCCGGGTTATCCGTCGGTGCCACCACGGCGTCGAGGTGGAACGTGGAGAGCGCCAGATCGATACCGTTGACCGCCGCCGCCTGGTCTATCGCCAGCGCCTGGTTGTAGGTCGTACCAACGGGAACCCCGAGGTTGGGATCGGTTTGCGGTGTGTTGACGCCCGGCAGCAACGCCTCGGCTTCTTCAAAGATCTCCTGGCCCCAGAAGGGCATTTCCGCTTCGGCGTTGGCGTTGTCAAATGCAATCGCATCCGCCAGCGTCTTGTTCGCCATTGGGACGCCAACACGCGTCGCGAAATAGGTCTGCACGTCGCTTTTGAAATCAAACTCCAGCACCAGCGTCTCGCCAGTTGCCGTGGGGAACGTGAATGCCGGTGAGATGCTCGCGTTCGCGCCGTCGAGCTCGATGACGGTGGCCCCCGCCGCCCGCAGCGCGGCCAGCACGGACTCGAACGCCGCGATCACCCCAGCGGGGGCGCTATCGATACCTTGGCGCGTCACGCCAAGTCGCGCACCCTGCAACCCCTTGGGGTTGAGGAACTGCGTGTAATCGGTCGGAATGTCCTTGGGCCGGGTGAACCGTCCCTGCCAACCGAGTGGCACGCCTCCGGTGGCGGCGTCGCGACCGTCAAACGTCCGGCTTTGAATTACGCCCAGCACGACGGCAGCATCGGCGACGGTACGGCCATGGGGCCCAACCGTGTCCTGGGTATGAGAGATGGGCACGACTCCGGCGCGGCTGGTGAGACCGGTCGTGGGCTTGATGCCGACAACGCCGTTGGCATTTGCAGGGCACACGATGCTCCCATCGGTCTCCGTGCCGAGCGACACCGCCGTGAAGTTGGCGGACACAGCTGCGCCCGAGCCGGAACTCGAACCGCAGGGGTTGTGATCGAGGCCGTAGGGATTGTGGGTCTGACCTCCAACGGCCGACCAGCCACTGACGGCAAAGAAGGAACGGAAATTCGCCCATTCCGACAGGTTGGTCTTGCCGAGAATCACCGCGCCCCCCGCGCGCAGGTTGGCGGCAACAGTCGAATCGCTCAACGCGGGCTCGCCCTGCAAAGCCAGAGAGCCCGCCGAGGTCTGCATCTTATCGCCTGTATCGATGTTGGCCTTGAGCAGCACAGGGATGCCATGCAGGGGCCCGAGCACCTTGCCCTGGCGGCGTAATGCATCCGCCTGACGCGCGATCGTCAGTGCGTCCGGATTCAACTCGATGAGTGCGTTGACTCCAGCCGCGGGACCGCCCTGGTCGAGCTTTTCGATGCGCCGGATGTACGCGCGCGTGAGTTCTTCGGACGTTACACGACCAGAAGCCATCTCAGACTGAAGCTGGGCCACCGTGGCTTCGAGAAACGGGAAGTCGCCCTTATCCTTGGGGTCCCCCTGCGCTGCCAGGGGCGAAAGCAACAGGGCCACCACAATCAACTGTCCTGCCATGCACGATGTCATGTCATCCCTCCTCCGGCGCTTGAGCATAAACGGGGCAGGAAACGCAACTCGTAGGATCGCTCCCTGCGTTGGCTTTGTTGTTCCTTGAGACCTGTCAGTTACTTTGGTATAGGCCAATGCTACGCGCACGAAAATACAACTTCAATGTACCCGCTGAGGCGATCGTCAGCGTTCCCGGCACGACCGATATAAACGGACGGAAGAGGGCCGCACATGACACCTGACATTCGAGATACGACATCAACGCTGCCGCTGAGATGGTCGGTTACGTCGCTCTCGCGGCGGCGGCGCCCGCAAGTGACTGACTGGGACAGGGCCTGGTGAAGCGAGTACTCTGCGCCCGAGGGGGTGCAAAATGAATAACGATTGCCCTTTGCCAGCCGACTCGGCCCAGCAGGGGTCTGCGCGGAAGACGGCAGCACTGAAGCTCGCCCTGACGGGTCTCGCCGGCGCCAGTATCGAGTGGTATGACTTCTTCCTGTACGCGACGGCGGCGGCGCTCGTCTTTCCAACGGTATTCTTTTCGGCAACTCTGCCTTCGTTCGTCGCGTTGATCGCCTCGTTCAGCACCTTTACGGTCGGTTTCCTCGCGCGCCCGGTCGGAGCCGTGATGTTCGGGCATATGGGGGACCGCATGGGGCGCAAGACGACGCTGGCCGCGGCAATGATCATGATGGGAACCGCGACCACGCTCATCGGCCTCCTCCCCTCATACCACTCCGCTGGATTCTGGGCGCCACTCGTGCTGGTGCTGCTGCGTTTTGCCCAGGGTTTGGCAGTCGGAGGGCAGTGGGGCGGCGCAATTCTGCTCGCGACCGAGAGTGCGCCCAAGTCGAGGCGCGGTCTGTACGGGAGTATCGCTCAGGCAGGCGTGCCGGTTGGGGTCGTGTTGGCCAACGCCGCCTTTCTCATCACCAGCAGCGCGACATCGCCGCAAGCGTTTGCCGCGTATGGCTGGCGCATTCCGTTTCTCTTTAGCATCGTCCTCGTTGGACTCGGCGTATTCGTCCGACTTCGTATTGACGACACCGCCGCTTTTCGGCAACTGAAGCAACCGAAGCCGCTCCCGGGTGATTCATTGGCTGAAGGCGCGATACCCGGGGCAGCGGATTCCACGTGTGCTGCGCCGGTGTTGGAGGCGTTTCGTCTTTGTCCTGGGCGGATCTTTTTAGCCGCCGGCGCCTATCTGTCGTCGAATCTGACGTTCTATATTCTCATCACGTACGTAGTGGCATACGGTACGAGTGTCGAGGGTTTGCAGTTGCCACGAGGTGCCCTGCTGACCGCAGTGCTGATCGGCAATCTCGTTATGTTGCCAATGCTGTTCCTCGCCGGCCGGTTGTCGGACCGCTACGGACGCCGCCGGATTTTCATGACGGGCATAGCGCTCTCGGGCATCTGGGCCTTCGTCTTGTTTCGGCTGCTCGAAACACGCTCCTTGCCTTGGATCACGCTGTCCATCGCGGTGGGTCTTGGCGTGAATGCTCTATCCTATGGTCCGATGGCCGCGATGTTTGCCGAGTTGTTCAATACCCGGATCCGTTACTCGGCCACATCGCTCGCCTATCAAATTGGCGTCATCTTTGGCGGCGGCCTGGCCCCTATCATTGCAACAGGCCTGTTTGCCAGGTTCCACAACAACGTCTGGATTGCCGGCTACATCGCCGGCGCCTGCGCCTTGTCCTTGGTTTTCGCAAGCCGCATCGGGGAGACGAGCGGAACGGATCTGCTGAAATCCACCCCTGCAGCCGGCTCCTTGGCTGTGGACAGCCCGACTGTGATATGAGGCTGGCGCCCTGACGCGATTTCGGTGATTCCGTTACTGGTCAGTAACTGTTCGCGGATCCAATCGGTAGCATGTAGGGGTGACCGTGTTTTTCCGGAAGGACCCCACCATGCCGCGCATTCTTTTGGCTCAGATCACAATTATACCAACTCTCCTTGTCAGCGCCTGCGTGACGCTTGCGCCCGGCGCCGACCAGGTTCGGATCACCAAGAATACGTCAGATGTAAGCGCGTGCAAGGCGTTGGGAAACATACAGGTGCCGAGGGACGATCAAGGACTCGTTGATGGGGCCGCCGCGCAGAATCAGTTTCGCAATCAAGCCGTTGGCCTCGGCAGCAACGTGGCGCTTGTGACGGAAGGATTTGTGAGCATTCCCGTCGCAGGTATTGGATATCGTTGTCCCTGAGCGCCCTGCCTACCGCGCAATTTCGTCGTACCCGCGCCCAAGGAATTGCACGAAACAGAACCCGTGGCC
>DATMQL010000508.1:0-7140 GCA_035566815.1 Steroidobacteraceae bacterium
CTTCTTGTCGGCAGGATCGTAGATGTTGGTATTACAGATGTCGCCGGCAAACAGGGTGTGCGTCTTGCGCGCGACCTTCTTGGCAATCTTCAAAGCGATGCGATTCATCGGCACGAGCTCCTTCTCGCGACCAATGACGCGCAGCTTCTCGCGATGAACATAGTAGGTAAGCGCCTGCGTTACATCGGAGCCGGCATGCACAAAGTCCATGTGCAACTGCTCGACCACCTCTGGATGCTCAGTCAGCACAACCGGAACAAACGCCCCAGCCTGCAGATACCCCCGGCGCTCCAGCTCAAACACATAACCTTCCGCGCAAATGACAGGCCCAGCCGCCAGCCGCTTCATGAGCCCCGGCTCCTTGTAGCCGGCACCCGCTCCCCCAGCGACCCGCGCTTTCCCACCGGCCTGCGCCTTGCCAGCGCCCCGCAATTTTCCCGCCGCCCCGTTCGACCCGCCCCGAGCCACCGCGCCCCCACCGCGCATCGCAGCCCCCCGCCCGCTCTTGCCTTTCTTCTTCACCGTCTTCGCTGCTGACATGAACTTCCCCTTCCAATGACAGCCTGATTCTGCTCAGGCGCGCATGCGTGAGCCGTTGGCATCGAACGCAGGGGCAACCTGACGCTCGGCCTTGCGGCGCTCGCCAATGATCTCGATTTCAAAGCCACTCGTGGAGTCGGCGAGATTCGCCGGGATGTAGCCAAGCGCGAGCGACCGCTGCACGCTGTGCCCGTAAGCACCCGAAGTCACCCACCCAACGACCTTACCGTCGTGCCAGATGGGCTCATCCCCAATGGCATCCGCGTCAGAGGCGTCCACGGCGAAAGCGACGAGCCGCAGCGCCCCGCCGCTCTCCTTCTCCTCCAGCGCCGCGGCCCGGCCCACGAAGTCGCCCTTCTTCAGGTCGACAAACCGCCCCAGCCCGGCCTCGTAAGGCCCGTAGATCGGTCGGAACTCGCGCGACCAACTGCCGAAACTCTTCTCGATGCGCATTGTGTTCAAGGCGCGCCCGCCAAACGGCTTCAAACCATGCTCGCGCCCCGCCGCCATCAGCAGATCGTAGAGCACCCGCTGATAGTCGGTGGTCACCCAGATCTCAAAACCCAGGTCGCCCGTAAAGGACACGCGCCCGACAAACGCGGGCACCATCCCTACATCCATCCGCTTGAAGGACATGAACGGGAATGACGTGTTGGAGAGATCCTCACGCACCAGGGTCTGCAACAAGGCGCGCGCCCGCGGCCCCGCCACAGACAACCCCACATACTCCATAGCGCAGGGACGCAGCGACACACCCGACGCCGGCATATGTCGCTCAAACCACCGCATGTAGTAAACCTCAGCGGCGTAAGTGCCGATGAGAAACAGACGCTGCGCCGAGGGCCGGCAAATCGTGAAATCGCCAATGAGCTTACCCCGCTCATTGAGCATCGGCGTGAGGCCCATGCGACCGACTTCAGGCACCCGGTTCGCCATCACCCGCGACAGCCATTCCACCGCACCGGGCCCCGTCACCTCGAACTTGCCGTAGTTGGAGATCTCCAGCAATCCGACCGCATTGCGCACCGCCTGACACTCGGCGGCGACGTGTTCATGCGCGTTCGACCGCCTGAAGGTGACTTCCTCGGTAGCCTGCGCAGCCGTAGGCGCAAACCACAACGGATGCTCGAGTCCGCAATAATCCCCGAACACCGCATTCTCAGCCTGCAGCCGCTCGTAAATCGGCGTCGTACGCAATGGCCTGCCCGCCGGCAACTCCTCGTTGGGGAATCGAATGCGGAACCGCCGGGAGTAGTTCTCCCGAACCTTGGCGTTGGTGTAAGCGAGTGTCGCCCAATCCCCATAACGCGCGACGTCCATCGCCCAGACGTCAGCACCGGGATCACCCTCGACCATCCACTGCGCCAGGGCGAGTCCAACACCGCCACCCTGGCTGAATCCCGCCATCACGCCGCAGGCCACCCAGAAGTTACGCAACCCCTTGACCGGGCCGACGAGCGGATTGCCATCCGGTGCAAACGTAAATGGCCCGTTGACCACCTTCTTGATACCCGCCTCGCCGAGTGTCGGAAAGTGCTCGAAACCCACTTCCAGACTGGGGGCAATGCGCTCGAGGTCGTTGGGCAGCAGATTCTGGCCAAAGTCCCACGGTGTCTGCACCGGCGACCACGGCACACCCGCGCGCTCATACGTGCCCATGAGCATGGCGCCCCGCTCCTCACGCAGGTAGATCTCGCCTTCGAAGTCGATGCAATGCAACTGCTCCTTCTGGCCCTTGAACGCCGCGATCTGTTCCGTGATGAGATATTGATGCTCCATCGCCAGGATCGGCAGCTCCAACCCCACCATGCGCCCGACTTCACGCGCCCACAGGCCACCGGCATTGACCACATGCTCGGCATGAACGTTGCCATGATCGGTAATGACATCCCAGGACCCATCGGTCCGCGGCTTAAGGTCGACCACACGCGTATGCCGCACGACCTCCGCGCCTCCGATCTGCGCCGACTTCGCATAGGCATGCGTGACGCCGTAAGGATCGACGTGTCCTTCGATCGGATCGTACATCGCACCGACGAAGTGCTTTTCCTCCAACAGGGGGAACAGCTTCTTGGCTTCCGCAACCGACACGAGTTCCAGGTCCATACCGAGATAACGGCCGCGTGCCTTGGCCATCTTCAACCAGTCGAGCCGCTCTTTCGTGCCGGCCAGCATGATGCCGCCGGTGATGTGCACGCCGCAGGACTGTCCGGAAATCTTCTCCAATTCCTTGTAGAGATTGATCGTGTACTGCTGCAGCTTGGCGACGTTGGGATCGCCGTTCACGGTGTGCATACCGCCCGCCGCATGCCAGGTCGAACCGGCTGTCAGCTCATCGCGCTCGATCAGCAACACATCCTTCCAGCCCGCTTTGGTCAGGTGATACAGGACACTGGCGCCGACCACGCCGCCACCGATCACCACGACTTTCACACTGCTCTTCATGACGCAAACTCCATCAGAAATTCTTGAGCCGCCGCTTATACCAGTCCGCGCCCGGGCGCCGACTCGAGCAACTCCCGCGTGTAGGGATGCTCGGGCGAGTTGATAACCCGCTCGGCGGGACCGATTTCCACGATCCGGCCTGCCTGCATGACGGCGATACGATGACTGATCTGCGCGGCCACGCGCAGATCATGCGTAATCAACAAAATGGCCAGCCCGAGCTCATTCTGCAACTTGCGCAACAGCGCGAGAATCTGGGCCTGGGAAGACGCGTCGAGCGCCGAAAGGCTCTCGTCGGCAATCAAAACATCCGGATTCATGGCGAGCGCGCGTGCGATACCGATGCGCTGCTTCTGCCCGCCCGAGAACGCCGCCGGGCGCCGCTGCAGGCCCTCGCGAGGCAGCCCAACGCGATCAAACAGCTCTCCCGCGCGCTCACGCGCCGTGCGCCGGTCCGCGCCGGCAAGCACCGCCGCTCGCGCAATAACAGCCCCGGCCGTGCGCAACGGGTTGAGGGACCCGAACGGATCCTGAAAAATCATCTGCACGGCACGACAAGAGGATCGCAGCTCGCCCCCGGTCAGCGTCAAAAAGCATTTGCCATTGACATCAACTCTTCCCGCGGTCGGCGCGGTGAGCCGCACCAGGATCCGCGCCAACGAGCTCTTGCCGCACCCGGACTCCCCGACCACCGAAAGTGTCGTACCCCGCTCGAGGTCGAACGAAATCTCGTTGACCGCGTGCACCCGCCCATAACTCTTTTGCAACCCGGTCACGGCCAGCACCGGCTTCGCGGCCGGCGCCATGACCTCGCCCTGGTCCGCCGGTGGCACCAGGCTCGGAACGGCCGCCAGGAGCTCCCTGGTATAGGGATGTTGAGGTCGGGTCAGCACCTGTCGCGCCTCCCCCATCTCGATGATGCGACCATGGCGCATCACCGCTATCCGGTCCGCGATTTCCGCCACGACCCCGAAATCGTGGGTGATAAACAGAATCGTGTGACCATGCAACGTGCGCAACTCGCGGATGAGCTTGAGAACCTGCGCCTGGGTAGTGACATCCAGCGCGGTCGTGGGCTCGTCTGCGATGAGCACCTCGGGATTCATGGCGAGTGCCATCGCAATGATGACGCGTTGGCACTGTCCCCCGGAGAGTTGGTGCGGAAAGGACGCTGCAATCCTCTCAGGATCGGGTAACTGCATCGAGCGGATGAGAGCCAGCGCACGCTCGCGCCGCTCAGCCACACTCAGCTTCGCATGGAGCTCGAAAACCTCCATGATCTGCAACCCGACCGGAACGGCAGGATTCAGCGACGCCATCGGCTCCTGAAAAATCATGGCAATCCGATTGCCCCGGATACGGCACCAGGCTCGCTCGGAAAGCTTCGTCAGCTCCTGACCCTTGAGCCTGACACTGCCGCCCACGACTTTGAGACCCGGCGCCGGCGCTCCCATGATGGCGCCCGACAACGCGGACTTCCCCGAGCCCGACTCGCCGACCACGCACAGAATCTCTCCTCGCCGGAGCTCGAGAGACGCATCCTCCACCGCGAACGCGCGATCCGCCCCTTTAGGCAGGGCGATACTGAGCCCTTCGACCGCGAGAATCGGACCCGCGTCATCGTCGGCCTGAACGTCGATGCGTCTGGCAAGTCTCATCCGGCCTTCCCCAAGCGTGACGCCGGTCGGCGCAGCCCATCAGCGAGCAGACTCAGGCCGAGCACCAGCGACGAGATCGCCAGGCACGGAAACAGCACCAGGTGCGGGAAGGCGAAAGCCAGCGTCCTGCCCTCATTCACCATTCCACCCCAATCGGGTGTTGGCGGCGGCAGCCCCAGGCCGAGAAATCCCAACACACCCATGGTGATCGCGGAATAGCCCAGCCGCAGACAAAAGTCCACGATGAGCGGCCCGCTCGAATTAGGCAGGATCTCCACGAGCAGGATTCGCCAGGTGCTTTCACCCTGCGTGATGGCGGCGGCAATAAAGTCGCGGCTGCGCAGATCGATCGTAATCGCACGCACAATACGGAAGATCGCCGGGGCGCTACCGAACGTTACGGCGAGCACCACATTGGCGGCGGACGCACCGAGCGCCACGATGATCACGATATAAAGCACGAGCACCGGGAACGACAGGATAACGTTCGCAAAAAATGACAGCACGATATCGACGCGGCCCCGAAAGTAACCGGCCAGCAGCCCCGTGCTGATACCAACCGCGTAGGCGGTGAGCGTCGCCACCGTCGCGACCACGACCACTGTACGTGCCCCGTAAATGAGGCGCGACAACACATCGCGCCCCAGAGAGTCCGTCCCCAGCCAGAAAACGCTGCCGTCCGGACCGTGCGCTCCCGGTGCCATGAGAGGCACCATGCTGTGAAACGGATCGTAGGGAGCCAGCACGTGCGAGAGCAACGCGATGATGAGCCAACCTCCGACCAACAGCGCGCCGATGGCCGGCGTCGGGCGGGCAAGAGCCTTGAGCCAGACATGCTGCGTGCTCATTTCGCTCCCGCCGCCGTGCGCGCGGTACGGATGGACATCCGGGGATTCAGCCAGGTGTACAGAAGATCCGAGGCAACCTGCGTCAGTACGACCACCACGACGCTGATCATGGTGCAAGCCTCAATGAGATAGATGTCGGTATTGAGCGCCGCCTGGTAAAGCAGCGTACCGAACCCCTGATACGCGAAAAACACTTCGACGACAATCACACCCGACATCAGCCACGGAATCTGCAACATGATGACCGTTACAGGAGTGATGAGCGCATTCCGAAGCGCATGGCGCACGATGATCCGGCGCATCGAGTTGCCTTTCAGCCGCGCGGTGCGGATGTAGGGCGATTGCATGACCTCTACCATGCTGGACCGGGTCATGCGTGCCACATAGCCGGCTGAATAAAGAGTCAGAACACTGACCGGCAGCACGAGTTCCCTAAAGTGAAACCCATCGGCCATGGTGCTGACACCAGGCAGCCAGCCCAGCCAGAAGACAAACAGCGACGTGAGAAACACCGCCGAGGCAAACTCGGGAATTGACGTGGTGACGACCGCGAACACCGACACGAGTCGATCGACGAACGAACCCTCGCGCATCCCGGCAATCACGCCCATCACGAGCCCCAGCGGCACGATCACCAGCAGCGCGGCGCCTGCAAGCAATCCCGAGGCGGCCAGCCGGGGCGCAATCAACGTCAGGACGTCCTCCCGGTAGTAGGTCGACGTCCCCCAATGTCCGGTGACGAACTCCCCTATCCAACGCAGATAGCGCAACAGAAAGGGCGCCGTGTACCCGTTCTGCACGAGCCACGCATGCCGTTGGTCGGCGGTAGAGAACTGTCCGAGCACTTTTACGGCGACGTCATCGACATTGAGCTCCAGCACCGCAAAGACCAGGAACGACACCGCCAGCATCGTGAGCAACATACCGAAGAGCTTGCGCAGCAGCCACCGTGACACTCCACCTGAAAGATCTGACGTCGCACTCATGCGAGCCACACCTTGTCCATGCGGTAGTAGTCCTGCGGGTCGGCGCGGAAATCGCGCACGTGTGAGCCCACGACCGTGAATTTCTTCGGAAAGTAAGCCTGCACAATGATGGCCTGCTCCTGGAGAATGCGCTCAGCGTCCCCCATCGCCACCGAGCGTTGCTTCGGATCCAGAATCCCGAGAGCACGATCCAGCGCTGCATCGAATTCCGCGTTGGCGAAGTGACTCTCATTCCACACGGAGCCGGAGCGGTAGGCCAGCTCCAACACCATGATCCCCAGGGGGCGGTGTCCCCAATAGGTCATGCCAAACGGCACCTTGTCCCAGATCGTCCAGTACTGGGCGGCCGGCACCAGCTGCAGCGCCAGTCGTATGCCGGCCTCGGCGCAATTCTGTTGCAGCACCTGGGCCGTGTCCTGCTCGTAGCGGCCCTGTGTATTACCGACAGCGAGCGTCAGGTCGATGCCATCAGGATAACCTGCGTCAGCGAGCAGCCGCCGCGCCTGGGCCACGTCGCGCTTGATAGGCGGCAGCCGAAAATAGTCCGGATGAAACGGAGCGACGTGATGATGCTCGCCCAGGACGCCCTGATCGCGGTATGCGAGTCGCATCATCTGCTCCCGGTCGGCCGATAACACCACGGCCTTGCGGACCCGGACGTCG
>DATMQL010000509.1:0-9266 GCA_035566815.1 Steroidobacteraceae bacterium
CACGCGCGCGGCCGTGATGGGGAGGATCCTCGAATTTGACATTGGGCCGGCAGCGCCTCGGTGTGTGGTAAGGCCACTTCAACGCATCCACGGTGCCCGCGTCAAGGCCCCAGGACGTCAAATCCAATCCTGGCGCCAGGACGCGCCATCGCCGCCTGCCGGGGCCCACTGCCAACTGCCACGACGCCACCATCAACTGGTCAGTGAGGTACCGGAGTATTGATAAAGTGGCCTGACCAGTATAAGTTTGGCCCCGCAAAAAGATTCAGTACCGTTTCGACAGGGGGGTAACGGCAAATGACATCCATGCATCGCGCATTCATTGGTGGGACCGGCGCGCTCACCGCTTGCCTCGGGCTCGCGGCTCCGGCGCTCGCCGACGATGCTCCAGAGCCACAGCTGGAGGAAATCGTCGTAACAGCCCAGAAGCGCGCGGAGAATCTGCAGACCGTGCCCATCGCCGTGACCGTGGTCAGCGGCGACACATTCACCAAAGCCAACGTCTCGGGGTTTTCCGACCTCGCGAAATTCTCGCCCTCGCTCACGACGACCGCGGGCGACCAACCCGCCAACAGCGCGCTCGTCGTCCGCGGCGTTGGCACCTTTGCATACAGCATCGCGGCGGAGCCGAGTGTCCTCGTAGTAATCGACGATGTCGCGGTGGGCTACCAGGCGCAGGCGTTCACGGACCTCGTCGATATCGACCGTGTCGAGGTCTTGAACGGTCCGCAGAGCACGCTCTTCGGCAAATCGGCTTCGGCCGGCCTCGTCAACGTCACGACGAAAGCCCCGACCAACACATTTACGTACTCCGGCGACATCAAGGCCACCACCGATGACGAGCAGCGTGCGACCATGAGCCTGTCCGGTCCGCTGTCCGACACGGTCGCGTTCCGGCTGAGCGCCGCGGCCCGCTACTGGGGCGGCAACGTTCACAACGCCGCGAGCGGCGGAAAAATCGACGACGATCGCTCCGGCAGCGTGCGCGGCAAGATCCAGTGGAAGCCCAACGATAACCTCGACGCGCAGTTCACCCTGCATTACAACGAGGATCGGGCCGACTGCTGCGGAGTGCCTCTGACCCGGTTGGATCCCGGCGGCCGCCTGCTCAATACGCCACTGACCCAGGGGCTCGCGATCCCGGGTGTGAACCCCGGTCCGAACAACACCACCGTGGCCATCGACCAGGTGCCGAAGGCGAACCAGGAGGACATCGGCTTCACGTCCCATATCGCCTATGACTTCGGCGACGTCACCCTGCTCGCCATCACGGGCATCGACCAGTATCACCTTCACGACCTGACTGACAACGACACGTCGGATGCGGACGTGTTGCAGTACTTTACGCCGTTCAAGAACACCAACCCGGCGGGCTCGAGCCCGGGCTCGAGCTTGGTGCAGTTGCACGGTGGGCTTCTGCAGGGCGGTCGGTTTTCCGTCAACACCTTCAGCCAGGAGTTCCGCCTGGCCTCCGACGGGCACCACGACTTCAACTATCTGGCAGGGGCGTACTACTCGAACGAAGATCTGGTGCGCGTCTTTGGCCGCGGGTTCCAGGACAACAGTAAAGCGGTCGCCAACTGGCGTGGCGAGACGCGCTACAACAATTACGCGCTCTTCGGACAGACGACGTGGACATTCCTCCCGCGCACGACGCTCCTCACCGGACTGCGGGTGAACCGTGAAGAGAGTAGCTACTCCTACGACGATTACCTGCGCGTCATCCACTTCCCGTCATTCGGCAATCCGACCCAGAACGTCGACAACGTCGTAACGGGCAAGGCCGGCCTGCAGTTCCAGCTTACCGACGACATCATGGCCTTCGCGTTCTACGCCAAGGGCTACAAGGGTGTCGCTTACGACCTCGTTACCGGATTGAGTGCCGCCGAAGCTGCCAGTTTTCCGGTGAAACCGGAGAAGTCGAATGACTACGAGGCCGGACTCCGCAGCGAATGGCTCGACCGGCGCGTCGCTCTGAATGTAACCGTGTACGACACGGAGTACTCCGACTTCCAGGTGCAGACGATCGTCCCGAACATTCTCAACAGCTTCATTCTGACCAACATTCCCAAGGTACGCAGCCGCGGCCTGGAGTTCGAATCGGTGGCGCAGGTCACGCAGGACCTGCGAGCGAACCTCGGTTATGCCTACACGGACGCACACGCCGTCGACTACCCGGTGGGTCAGTGCTATAGCGGGCAGACGATTCCGGCGACATGCACCGGCAGCCCGGCCTTTCAGAATCTGGCCGGCGCGACGCTACCCAACGCGCCGAAAAATAAAGTGACCATGGCCCTGGTCTACAAGCATGGCATCCCGGGGCTGCCGCTCGACGGCGAGCTGAATGTCAACACCTTCTGGCAGAGCACCGAGAACTTTTCGATCAACAAGGACCCCGGCACCATCCAGCCGGCCTATGGAATCACGAATTTCGATCTCGGCCTGACACCCCACCGGCTGCCCAACCTCAGCGTGCACCTTTTCTGCAACAACGCGTTCGACCGGCACTACGCGGCGAACCTCAGCAACGTAAAGAGCAACTGGACGTTCCCGACGGCGTCGGAAACCGCGTACAACCACGAGTTGCCGCGCGACTACGATCGCTATTTCGGGGTTCGCATCGCGTTCACGAATCTCTGAAGCGAGCGGGAAATGTGAGGGGCCTGCGGACAGTCAGTGCCGCAGGCCTCGGCGTTGCGGATCACACACCCCCCGGCTGCGCGCCCCCGGCTACGCGCCCCGGGCTGGGCGCCCCGTCAAACCGACAGCCGGCGGGTATATTCCGTACGCTTACTGTCAGCCTTCTTCCGCGCGTTATCCACGGCATCACTCTCCGTCGCCACCAACAGCCCGTCGATGACGCGCCCGAGGTGATCGCGCATCGCATTGCGGGCGGCCTTCGGGTCATGCTTTTTCAAGGCGGCGAGAATGCGCCGGTGCTCACCGATGCGGGGCTGGACGCCGACGCTACGCGCCCGCTCCAACATGTGCCGGCAAAGCGGTGACTTGTAGCGGATGTCCCAGAGGTTCTCGATCACGGTCGTGATCGCAGTGTTACGTGTGGCGCGCGCAATCGCGACGTGAAACCGGCGGTCCGCCATCTCTCCGGTCTGCTTGCGGTTATTTTCTTTCACCATGTCGGCAATGATGGCTTCGATCTCCGCCAGCTGCTCGTCGGTGATGGTCGTTGCGGCCAACGCCGCCGCCTCACCCTCGAACAGACGACGTGCCTCGGTGAGCTCGAACGCGCCGATGTCGAGATCATCCGCGCCGATCTGCGCCGGCGGGTGCTCGGTGATGTAGATTCCCGAGCCATGCCGCGACTCCACCAGTCCGCGGATTTCCAGTGCGATCATGGCCTCGCGAATCGTGGGGCGACTGACTTTGAAGGAAGCTGCGAGGTCACGCTCGGAAGGCAGGCGCGCACCCGGCTTGAAATCGCCCGACTTGATGGCCGACATGATCGAGTCGGCGACCTGGCGATACAGCTTTCGGGTATCGATCGTGGTGCTCATCGCGCTCAATCTTGACCGCTTCGGTCACGAAGCGCAATGTGGTCCGACCACTTCCGCCACCTCTACAGCGGTTTGGTAATGCCTGCCGCCAGTACCTGCCCGAGCTCGTCGTACTCGCTCGCGAGCTGCTGCTGTACGTAGCCGTGCAACATCAGCACTGTGCGCTCTTCGAGAACCTCGAACGCCAGCCCGTAAAAGGCGATGCCGGGGTGCCGCGTATCGGCGACCCCGTAGACCGTTGCAACTTTGGCCGGCAGACGCAGCTCCTGTTGACGACCGAGCACTTCGATCGTGGCGTCCAACTGGACCGCAGCGCCAACCTCCAGGGTGAGGCTCTTGTCGACACCGACCCTTGCGCCACCCACGCTGAGGTCGACGATCGTGATCTGATGAACCTCGGGTGTAACAAGCGCGCCCTGCAAACTGACCAGCGCGCGCGGGAGCTGGCGGATGAGGCGTTTCTCGATGACTTCGGGGACGAGAATGTGCAGGTAGGGGTACGGCTCGAACGCCACCTTCAGAATCGCCCCGCGGAAACGAAAGACGCTGGTGGAGCTGAACATCCGGCAGAACCAGACCTGGCCTTTGGTGATCGGCGCGAGAGCCTTGTCGGGGCGGGCCGGGGCGGTCATGACGAGGCAACGGTTCTCGTTCGACACCCCGATCACCCAACACAGGTAACTCTCGCCGGTTTCCTTGGGCGCGATCTTTACACCGCAGCGGGCGCGCAGCGGGATGTTGGAATAGTCGCGTTTGAGAGCCGTCAGCGGGTCCACCGGATCGGGATCGAGCGCCTCTTCGATGACCGCGCGCGAGCCGGCTGACAACTCCGGCTTGTAGTACTGTCCGTGGTCCAGCAGACGCTGCAGGCTGCGCTCGGACTCGACCACATGCCCCTGGGCCAGCAGCAGCTTGCGATGCGAGTCATAGATGGAGAACGGCAAGGACTTGCCGATGGCGATCCAGCGCTTGTCGACCAGTTTCTTGTAGTCCGTCATCGGGAATCCGCCCCACCTGGCATGAGGGCTCTATCGGCGCACCAACGGAATGCACGAGGGCACATCAAGAAAAATGTGCAACGCGGCACAGCGGGCCGGCCAGGGGGTTCCGAGCCAGCCGTAGCTTGGCAGGTCGTGGCGAGCGGGTGGATCCGCCGAAGGTCGGTCGGTAGACGAACGGCTCAGAATTCGAGGCAGATCTTTCCGAAGTGCTTTCCAGACTCTTCAAACCGGAAGGCATCCGCGAGCCCCTCCAGGGCGAAGGTCCGGTCGATGACCGGGCGCATCCCATTGGCCTCGATCCCGCGAACCATCTCCTGCTGCTGGCGCCGGCTACCCACGAGCACGCCCTGCAACCGCGCGTTCTTGATCATCATGAGGGACAGAGGCAGATCGCCGCTCTGGCGGGTCAGCGTGCCAATCAGCGCGATGCGTCCGGCGTTACGAACCGCAACGATCGATTGCGACAACGTCCCGGGCCCTCCGGTCTCCACCACGTGGTCCACGCCCAGGCCCCCGGTGAGCCGGCGGACCGTACCGCCCCACTCCGGATCGGACTTGTAGTTGATGGTGTGGTCCGCACCGAGCGCCTTGGCACGCTCGAGCTTCTGATCGGATGAGGAGGTAGCGATCACCGTCGCCCCCATGAGCTTCGCGAACTGAAGCGCGAAAATCGAGACGCCACCAGTACCCAGGACCAGCACTGTGTCGCCCGCCTTGAGTCCGCCCTCTACCACCAGGGCGCGCCAAGCGGTTAGGCCGGCCGTCGTAAGCGTCGCCGCCTCCGTATGACTGAACCCCTTCGGGGCTTTCGTAAAGGCAGCGGCGGAAGTGACAACCACCTCGCGGGCATAGCCATCCAGCCCGTCACCAGGGGTTTTCGAAAAATCCGCGACCGGGGGCGGCCCGTCATGCCAGGTGGGGAAGAAACAGGACACCACCGAGTCGCCGAGTGCAAATTCGGTAACGCCGGCGCCCACCGCCTCCACGACCCCGGCCCCATCTGCCATGGGGATGCGACCATCCGCCGAGCGCATGAAGCCTCGAGCCACTGCGTAGTCGTGATAATTGATCGAGTTGGCGTGCAGCCGGACCCGGATCTCACCCGCGGCGGGGGCCCCCGGATCGGGTTTTTCGACGAGATTCAATCGGTCCAGCCCACCAGGCGCCGCGACTGTTATGGCTTTCATGCTCATCCCTTCCGAAAAGTGGCCGGTGGAAGTGTAAACGACCCGGTTTTTTTTGTGACGCCGTTCCCATTCGCAGGCAGCCGGCATTAACTTAATGATCCGCTTGCCGCTGTCTTAAGGTGTTCGAGCTCAACCGCATCCCCGGGTCCTGAGGGCATCGTATGCAGCTGCAACAGTCAGGCTTTTCCGGCTCATCGAGCACTACTTGCCAGTCGGCGGCCTGCAAGCTGCTGCTGGGGAGCGTGTGGTCCGCGCTTGGCCAGGCGGGACAGACCGGCGGTGTAAAAGACATCGCAGCGGCCCTGACACCCCAACTGACACGGACCCTCGACAAGGCTCTCGACCGGGTCTCGCAACAGCTCGAGGCGCAGGGTGTGAACCCCGCCCACGTCCAGACACTGGTTGGCCGATTCAACCAGGAATTGTCTGACGCATTGAACACGGCCCACAGGCCGTAACGACCCAAACACCGGACACTCAAGCTGTCGCGCTGGCGGCCGCTACATGATTGGTTTGCCAACTGGGACTGGCGTTCCGGGCGTTCCGAAGACCTCGAGGGGGGTCGGTGCATGCTGTTGGGTGTGGTATCCGTTCTGGCCGTGGCCACTGTCGTGATCGGGCTGCCCGTGTGGCTGCTCTTCGGACAGCGCAAGCCTGCGCCCAAAGCGCGCCCGCCAAGCAAGGGGGCGCTAGCGGAGACCGGCGAATGGGTTTTCTCCAACCCGGCGGAGACCGCCGGCGGGGCACAAACAAGCGGCCACGGCCAAGCGCCAGCGGCGAGCCACATCTCGAGCAAAGCGGCGGCCCAAGCCCACGCCAAAACGGCAGCTCACGCCCAGGCCAAATCCCCCGGCGAAGCGTCTCCGACCGCCGCCACAGTGGCCGCGGCCGGCGACGCCCCGCTCCACGAAGTCGAGCCTCTCACGACCGAACAGGTTTTCGCCGCACTGCACCAGCTCTCGCTGGGGTCCTCCGCAGTTGGAGAGTCCTGGCCCCCGACCCACGCCGAAGTCATCTCCGCGACCGCCGACCTCCTTCAGGACGCCGCCACTGAAGACCGCTATACCCCGCGACGTCCGAGTCTGTTGCCACAGTTACTGCGCGCGATGAATGACGAAGAGGTGTCGCGTCGCGAGTTGGTCACGATCATCTCGCGCGACCCGTCCCTGGTGGGCAACCTGCTCAAGATGGCCAACAGCCCGTTCTACCGGGTCAGCGCGCAGGCGGTGGAGAGCATCGACCGGGCGGTCGTCATACTCGGTAACGACGGCATCCGCTCACTCATCGCAGCCGCGCTCGCGCAACCCATCTTCCACATTCGCGGCGGCGACTTCCCGAAGTTCCCCGAGATCGCGTGGGAACATACCTTCCGGACCGCGAGTGCGACCGTGACCCACACGGCCATCGTGGAAAAATCCGATCCGTTCGCCGCGCAGTTACTCGGCCTCGTCGCCGGAATGGCTGCCATCGTGGTGTTCCGCGTAGCGTTGGATCAGTACGACACACGGCCCTCGTTGAAACCGCATGCGGGAGTCATCGCTTCGCTGTTGGACACGCAGACCGCCGGGGTCGGGAAGCGGATTGCCGCGAGCTGGGGGCTCTCCGACCGCATCCTGGCGGCGCTCGACGATCAGACGACCGCGGTGGCCGCTGACAAACACACCGCCCTGGGTCGCTCGCTGGAATTCGGACGAACCGCAAGCGCGCTCGCCGTTCTCTACGTCCATAAAGCCCTCGACGACGTCACAGCGCAAGTCTCACTTCCGGTAGCCAACATGCCGGCAATGGAGTTGCAACGCCTCTGGACGCGCCTCACCGCCGAGCCGGAAGCAGCAGCCCGCAAGAAGCCCCGCGCCGCCGCCCGCTGACCCGACCCCGCCCGGCCCGATCCCCAAGCCACCGCGCGAGGCCGTCGCGCCTCCCTCCCTACTTCACTGCGTTCAAAATGAACGCATAAATATCCGCCGTCTCCTCGATCTGCTTGGCCGTTGGCTTACCGGACCCATGCCCCGCGCGCGTCTCGATACGCAGCAGAATCGGCTTCCCGCTCGGATCGGCTCGCTGCATGGCGGCCGTAAACTTGAAACTATGCGCGGGATACACACGGTCGTCATGGTCCCCTGTGGTCACCAGCGTCGCCGGATAATTCACCCCCGCTTTCACATTCTGCAGCGGCGAGTACGCGAGCATCGCTTTGAACTCCGCCGGGTTGTCCACCGAGCCGTAATCCGACTCCCAGCCCTTCCCCACCGTGAACTCGCGGAATCGCAGCATGTCCATGACGCCCACTTGCGGGACCGCCGCGGCAAACAGTTCAGGCCGCTGCTCCTCGGTGGCACCCACCAGCAACCCTCCATTGGAGCCGCCACGGATGGCCAGGTGCTTCGGACTCGTCCAGTGCTGCGCGATTAAATACTCGGCCGCGCCAATAAAATCATCGAACACATTCTGCTTGTGGGTTTTCATGCCCCCTTCGTGCCACTCCCGACCATACTCACCGCCGCCGCGCAGGTTCGGCATGGCGTAGACACCGCCCAACTCCAGCCAGCCCGCGATGCCCGCCGCGAATCCCGGCTCCATTGAAATGTTGAATCCGCCGTAACCGTAGAGAATCGTCGGATTGTTGCCGTCGAGCTTCGTACCTTTACGGGCGACGATATAAAGAGGCACGCGCGTACCGTCCCTGCTCGAATAGAACACCTGTTGCGTCTCGTAGTGATCGGGATCGAATCCCGCCAGCCGCGGCCTCTTCCATAGGGTGCTCGCGCCGCTCGTCAGATCGAGCCGATACACGCTCGGCGGCGTGGTAAAGCTGCTGTAAGAGTAAAAGGTCTGGCGATCCTGGATACGGCCCTGGAAGCCGGCCGCCTCGCCGAGACCCGCGAGTTTCACTTCACCGAGCAGCTTCCCCGCCGGAGTGTAACGCCGCACCGCGCTATGGGCATCGTGCAGATACCCGGCGACGAGTTGGCCGCCCACGAGACTGACCGAATCCAACGTGTCGGCGCTCTCGGCAACAACGGTCCGCCAGTGCGCCGGATCGGGTTGCGCAAGCTCGATCGCCACGATCTTGTACCGCGGTGCTCCGTCGTCTGTCATGACATAGAGCGTCGACCCGACATTGCCGATAAAGTTGTACACCGCCGTCGGGTTGGGAATGACAGGGACAATGGCCGCCGACGCGGCACCACCCGTACCGGCACGGGCGAGCTCCTGCACCAGCAATGTGTTCTGCACCTCGTCGCCGTGATTCGCCTGGATCACCAGGTAACGCCCGTCGTCCGTGACCGATCCGCCCACGAACCAATCCGGATCATCCGTTCGCGTGTAGACGAGCGAGTCCTGCGTCTGCGGCGTGCCTAACTTGTGAAAATATAACTTCTGAAACTGGTTCGCGGCCTTCAGAGCGTCTCTATCCTTGGGAGCCTCGTAAGACGTGTAGTAGAAGCCCGAGCCATCCTTCCGCCAGCTGCCCCCGCCCGCCTTCGACCAGTGGATCTCGTCCGGAAGATCCGTGCCGGTGTCAACATTGCGCACATGCCAGATCTGCCAGTCCGAGCCCG
>DATMQL010000510.1:0-2184 GCA_035566815.1 Steroidobacteraceae bacterium
ACTCAACTCATGATTCATCAGGTTGCGCCAGCGGCGCGCCAGAAAGATGAGGCTCTGGGAGAACGTGTAGTGCATGTCCTCGCCAGTGCCCGGCTCCGCCGTCTCCCGCCGCCGCAACAGCAGCTCTCCCGTCGGCGATACGGTCGGCTCCCAACGCAGCGCTGGAGCAGTCGCCGCGAACTCGGTGCGGGTGGCTCGAGCGCGCGAACGTTTCCTTTTCACAACCTTCCGTTTCGTCATTTGCACCATGTACACGACTCCCGGCCGTCGCGTCCAGTCAGCGTTGGAAAAATCGCTCGAAACAGACCTTGGGGAGAAGCAGGCCGAACGCCATGGCGAGCGTAATGAGAAATGCAGTCCCGGCATCGGCGAGTGTGGCCGATACCACGCCCGGAGGTGTTGCCGCCCCTGCTTCGATGAGCTGTACGAAACCTTCCGCCATCCGGAAAATGTATACGCCGGGAATGAGCGCCACTACCGAGGCGAACGCTACTGCTGCGAAAGGCATTCGCATTCGATCGGCGAGCGGCGTAATCACGATGCCGACAATCAGGCACGCGAGCAGCGCCGCGACCTCCACGCTCGCACCGGCAATGGAAATGGCAGCCCAACGGGCACTGTGGGCCAGCATCCCGACCAGAACAGGCAACGGCAACATACGGGCCGGCATTGCGAAGAACGTACCGTAAGCCGCAACCGCAACTCCGGCCGCAAGCACGTCGAAAACCAGCGGCACAGGAACCGAAGGTCCCGAGACCGGCAAGGTGGCCCCGCCTAACGACAGACCCAGCAGCAAACCCGCACAGATCATGAGAATGATCAACGCTGCGTAGCCTACTCTTGCGGCGCCCAGTGGAACGCGCGACCTTGCAAGATCCAACGCGCCGTTCAGTATGTGAGGACCCGGCACCAGTACCATACAGGGACAAACCGCCACCAACCGCTGGGGCTCGCCGGGCCGCAGATACAGTGCCAATGCGGCGACCGCACCCGCCAGCAGCGCGGCACAAAAAGGTTGTAACAATGGATTGTGGCTTTTACGAGCCAGCCAGCGGCGCAAGTACCCGCCCACACCTGCGCTCAGGGCTATCACGACGACGGCGAACGCGTGAATCACACCGAATATAACACCCAAGGCCACCGCGCCCGCCGCCGCGAACACCGCGAAGTGGGTGTCGGAGACAGAACGCCCTTGCGCGACCGCCCGCAAGGCGGATTCTGCCGCCGGCGCGTCCATATCGCCGCGAGTCAGCCCGTCGATCACGTTCAGGGTAGCAGCGACCTTCCCCATATCGACACCGGTCGGGGCAGCAGCGATAACCCTTTCCTGCGCGCCGGCGTCGCCGGTGAGACGAACAATCAGCTCACCCCAACGAAGAAAGATGTCCGCATCGATGCCCAACGACCTCGCGAGCCGGCGCGCATCATCGATAGTTCGCTCGGTAGTCTGTCCATTCTCGAAAAGGAGGGCCGCCGCGGCGGCGGTCAACTGCAACGCCGTCGTGGGGGTCGTCGATGGCGCACTCACGAAGGATAGACGGGACGATACACGGAGGCCCGAATGAGCGCCGCAATGTCTTTCGGACGTTGCACCCGCGCGAGCTCCTTCTCGAAAATATACTCGGCCACCCGAATGGCGACGTGGAGCGAGGCTTCGAAAATCCGGCTCTGCGGCGGATAGATCAACCCGGTTGCGAGACTTGCATCGCTCACCTGCTCGGCGACCGCCTTCGCCGCCACGATAAACATCTCCTCGGTGACGCGCGTCGCTTGGGTGGCATACACCGCCATACCCATGGCCGGAAAGATATAGACGTTGTTACCTTGTCCGGGCACGAAGGTCTTGCCGGCAATCTCCAGGGGCGGAAACGGACTACCGCTCGCGAAGATGGCCCGGCCGCTCGACCAGCGGTAGGCCTCGTCCGCCGTGCACTCCGAACGCGAGGTGGGATTGGAGTATGGAAAGATAATGGGCCGCTCGTTGATCTCGGCCATGGCCTCGATCACCTGTTGGTTGAACAATTTGGGCACGGTACTGACACCGATGATCCCGGTGGGCCGCAGCGCCCGCACGGCGTCCACGAATTTGTCGATCGGCGCGTGATCCTGCGCGAAGGGCTGTTGAAACGGTGCCAGGTCGGTGCGTGACTTCACCATGAGACCGTTGATGTCGAACAGCGCGTT
>DATMQL010000511.1:0-2649 GCA_035566815.1 Steroidobacteraceae bacterium
CGGGATTCGTGCCAACGCTACGGTGAGGTGAGCGATATGTCTCTCTCGCGAGGTTCGCAGGCGGGGACTGAGTCAGGCTGAGCGCTCCGCATCAGCGGTTCATCCGCCCCGTTAACCAGAATCTAGCGGAATGATCTTGGCGGCTCCTGTGGCAGCCGTGAACTCGTATCGGTGTACCTGGTTCCGATCGCGAGTCCCACATCGATCTCTAGAGCATCGAGGTGACTCTGAATCTCCCGCAGCCGAGGTCCGATGTCGCCCGCTACTTCCTGGCGGATGAACCTGATGCAGAGCAGGGCGCCGAACAGGAGTCCAAGCAGGAGCCCCAGCAGCGATCCGACGAGAAAGATCAAAATGATCATGAAACCGCTCCAGACTGACGTCTAGTGCAGTATGCATGAAACCAGGCCCCATAGAAAGTGATCAATGCGCATTCACTGATCTGTTTGATGCCATTATGGCATGAATTAGCCGCCTCCCATAAAAGGGTGTTTTCCCTGCTCAGCGAACGTTTGCTTACCTCTGGAGCATAACGCGAGATTCGACTGTTAAGACAAAGCCGACGCGGGGCCACGTTTTATGACAGGTCATTACGTATTGGGCCGGTCACGACAGTTCACTCGTGACCGGCCCAATACGCCAATACGGCTATGGAACTGCGCTGCCGCTACGCCTGTTCGAGAGTGGCCAGCTCCTGCTGGATCAGGCGATCGTGTTCCTCTGCGTCCTCGCGCGCCTTACGCGGACTCCACCGGCCCGTCATCACCAGGATGAAGGGCAGGAAGAGGACCATGCCACCGACGCAGACCCACCACCAGTCCTTCCACTGTCCGGGCGCGGCGGCGCTCGCGTTCGCGACGTCCGTGCCGTGCTCGGCGAGGAACACCTGGTCAGTCTTGGGTATCGCGGCGAGGCCGACGAGCCGCGCGGTCGCGGCGGTCGGGGTGATGTGGAACGCCGTGGCGATCTCGCCCACCGCCTTCGCCTGCGCCGCCGTGTTCGCCGGGTTGGCCGACATGGCGGCCTGGGTCGCCGGGTCGATCACCGCCAGGGTGGCTAGCTGCTGCGGGTACGTCGCCGAAATCGTGGCGGCCTGGGTGCCGTAGGTCACGAGCGGCGTCATTGAGCTGATCACGGAAGGCAGGATCAGCACCGAGATCGCGATGACCACGCGGATGATCCACCCCCACACGGCCAGTCCAGTTGCCGTCAAGGCAGGGTTGCGCTTCTCCACGGTCTCGGTGAAGCTCGCCATCCATGGCGCGTAGGCGATGGCGAGGAACACCGCGAGGATGCTGATCACCACGGCGAACGTCGCGTACGACGTCTTGGCCCCCAGGTTGAGGAAGACGATCATCATCACGATGCCGCCAACCGCGCCGAGCACCATGAACGGCTTGCGTACCCTCACCCGGTCGGAGATGATCCCGATCAGGATGAGGGCGATGGCGTCCAAACCCCAGAACCAGTCACCGATGCTGTTAGCTTTCGACAGCGAGAAGCCGTGCAGCGCGGTGAAGTACACCGTGAAGAACCCGACCGCCGTGTAATAGACGAGCAGGAACACCGAGATCGCGAACGCCGACCCGATGATGTCCAGGTGCATCATCTGCCGCCACGGGCGGCGCAGCGAATCCTCGACGTTGATCCCGCGCGCCCGCGCCTCGATGACCGCACGGTCCCTGAGCGACACCATGAGCTGGTCGCGCAGTTGCGGCGACAGTTCCTTGAGCCCGAACAGCGCGACGACGCCGATGACGAGCCCGACGATGCCGCAGATGATGAACTGGTCCTGCCAAGCGCCCAGGTGGTTGACCGTGTTGCTTGAGACGATGGCGACTACGAGGCTGCCGACGACGGGGCCGAGAGTCCAGAAGCCCATCGCCGACGCCCGGCCCAGTTGTGGCGAGAAGTCCCTGACGAGGGCCGGAGTGGCGACGAGGATGACCCCTTCGACCATGCCGATGATGCAGAACAGGACGGCGAACTCCCACTTGCCTGAGGCGTTCGGTATCCCGATGAGGGTGAGCAGGGCGGTGACCAGCAAGCCATAGGCGACGAGGTTGGCCCGTCCCCACCGGTCGGAGAGCCCGGCGGCCAGCGAGCCGAACGCGCCGACCGCATTGCCCACCACGCTGATGTAAACGTAGAACGGGAACGTCATGCCGTAGCCGGCGATAATGCTTGGCGAGACCGCGCCGGCGATGTAAAGCTCGTAGTAAAGCATGATCGTCGCGGCCACCACGATGGCCAAGTACCACATTCGGTTCCGCGTATCGGGGTAATGATGGATCTGCCGACGCCAGAGACCCTGGACCGCTCCGGTTGTCGCAACATCGTTCACGGTGGCTGTCATTTTGACCGACCCTTTCCGCGCCACGTCATCCTTGATCGCGCGACGGCCTAAAGTACGAATCCGTACTTTAGGAATTTTCCCGATACTCTAGGCTTGTGTTCGACTCCAAGCAAGAGGGCACTCTCGCCGGAACGTACGAGGGAAAGCCCGGCCTGCCACGGGGCCGCAGCCGACTTCCCGCGCCGGCCGTCCAGGCGTCACAGCGCGAGCGGATCCTGCGCTCCGTGGTCGCCGCGATCGCGGACAAGGGGTACCCCGACGTGACGGTGGCCGATATCGTCCGCCGCGCGAAG
>DATMQL010000512.1:0-3030 GCA_035566815.1 Steroidobacteraceae bacterium
CGATAACGATCACCTTGCGACTCACGGTGGTGATTTCGAGCTTCTCAAGGAGAGCTTCCTCGACTTCCTGCACAACTTGCCGTTCTACGGCCTGGCGGTGCTGTGTATCGATGACGAGAACGTCCGCAGCATCCAGAGACGGGTGGGTCGTCCAATTCTGTCCTACGGACTCTCTCCGAGCGCTGACGTACGTGCGGAAAATATCCGCCGCAACGGGTTGCAAACTCACTTTGACGTCGTACGCCCGTCCGGTGCTCCGCTTGCCGTTACGGTCAACTTACCCGGACAGCACAACGTGCTCAATTCCCTCGCAGCGATTGCAGTCGCGATCGAGGTTGGCGTCGAAGACGCTGCGATTCAACGCGCTCTCGTCAGCTTCCAGGGTGTCGAGCGTCGCATGCAGCACATCGCGGACGTCCAGACGAGCGTGGGCCGCGTGACCATCGTCGATGACTATGGGCATCACCCCACGGAGGTGGCGGCGACGCTCGAAGCCTTGCGGCAAGGGTACCCCGATCGCCGCTTGGTACTCGCATTCCAACCGCATCGCTATACGAGAACCCACGATCTCATCGACGACTTCGGCAAGGTGTTGTCGTCAGTGGACGTGCTGTTGGTGACCGAAGTCTACGCGGCGGGCGAGGCACCGATCCCCGGAGCAGATGGACGTGCTATCTGCCGCACCGTTCGCAGCCGTGGGTTGGTCGAGCCGCTGTTCGTGGACAAGGTGGAGGAACTCGCTGAGTCGCTCAAGGACATCCTCCGCGATGGCGACGTCATCGTGTCGATGGGGGCCGGAAACATCAGCGCCGTCGCCCACGCGCTGCCGGAACGGTTTGCGCAGATCCTACCTCCCGGTGGCGCTGCCGGCGCCGGCCACAGCGCGAGTCCTGGAGGGAACGCGTGAGCGTCGAAGTCACCGAGGAATTTGCATTGCGCGTGCGACGTGACGAGCCAATGAGCCGTCATACGTCCTGGCACGTCGGCGGACCCGTGGACGTGTTCTTCAACCCGCGTGATCGCAAGGATCTCGCCGCATTCCTGCGGAGTCTCGCGCCCGAGGTGCCGATCCACTGGGTTGGGCTGGGCAGCAACCTGTTGATCCGCGACGGCGGTCTCAAGGGCGTCGTCATCAGCACTCACGGCACGCTCGATCGTTTCGACCGGCTCAACCAGACAAGCGTCTACGGCGAGGCGGGCCTCGCCTGCGCGCGCATCGCCAAACAATGTGTGAAGTGGGGGCTGGGCCCTGCTGAATTTTTTGCTGGCATTCCGGGGACCCTCGGCGGAGCCCTCGCCATGAATGCCGGTGCCTTCGGCGGTGAGACCTGGCGCCACGTCATTGAAGTCGAAACCATCGATCGGCACGGTGAGGAACACACACGCCCGGCGAGCGAATTCAAAATCAGCTACCGGCAGGTCGTACCCCCCGCCCCCGAAGAGTGGTTCGTGGCGGCGAAACTGGAGTTCCAGCGCGCCCACGGCGTCAACGAGAAGCAGATCCGCGAGCTGCTCGAGCGCCGCAAGGCGTCGCAGCCCATAGGCGAATGGAGTTGCGGCTCGGTATTTACCAACCCGCCAGGCGATCACGCCGCGCGGCTCATCGACACGGCCGGCCTGAAGGGATTTCGCATCGGCGATGCGTCGGTGTCCGAGAAGCACGCGAACTTCATTATCAATCACGGGAATGCAACGGCGGCCGACCTGGAGCGCCTGATTCAACACGTCATGGACACCGTGGAGCGCGTGCACGGCGTGAGCCTGCATCCCGAGGTCCGGATCGTGGGGGAGGCAGCCTGATGCGTCTCGCATACGATCCAACAGGGCTACGGCGCGTGACCGATCCGAAGGAGTTCGGACGGGTGGCTGTCCTGTTGGGTGGAGATTCGAGCGAGCGCGAGATCTCGTTGCTCTCGGGCAATGCCGTGCTCGCGGCCTTGCAAGGCCGCGGCGTAGATGCTCACGCCTTCGATCCGCGTGAGCGCGCTCTGGCGAGCCTCCTTGACGAGCGATTCGATCGTGTCTGGATCGCCCTGCACGGTCCGGGGGGTGAGGACGGAACATTGCAGGGCGCGCTCGAGTACCTCGGTGTGCCGTACACCGGCAGCGGTGTCATGGGTTCCGCCATCGGCATGGACAAGTTGCGCACGAAACGCCTCGCGCACGCCATCGGCGTCGCTACCGCGGACTATGTTGTTTTGCAGGGACCGCAGGATTTCGAGATTGCCATCGAGCGGCTCGGATTGCCTCTTATCGTGAAGCCCGCGACGCAGGGGTCGAGCGTGGGCATGACCAAGGTGGAGCGGGAGTCGGACCTGCCTGCCGCCTACCAGGCGGCCGCCGCTCTCGAGAGCAGCGTATTCGCGGAGCCCTGGATCACCGGCAAGGAATTCACGGTAGCGGTTTTGCAGGGACGCGCTCTGCCCTCGATCCGGATCGAGACGCCGAAGACATTCTACGACTACGAGGCGAAGTACTTCCGCGACGATACGCGATACTTCTGTCCCTCCGGCCTGTCGAGTCAGGCCGAGCAACACCTGGCGAATCTCGCGCTTGCGGCTTTCGATGCCATCGGCGCCTCGGGATGGGGTCGTGCGGATTTCATGGCGGATGCCACCGGGCGTCCGCTCCTTCTCGAGGTCAACACCATTCCGGGCATGACCAGTCACAGCCTCGTGCCCATGGCGGCGCGTGCTGTCGAGATCGACTTCGAGGAGCTCGTGTGGCGTGTGCTCGAGACGAGCTTTACGCGCCTGGTGTCCAAGACTCCGCCGCAGAGGGTCGCGTCATGATGGCTCGTCCCAAGAACCGCCGTAAACACTCTGAGCGCCGCTGGCGCCTCCCTGACATCAACTGGCGTGCGTTGGGCATTTCACTCGGCGGAGTCATCGGTGTTTGTGCGGCCGCCGCGGTGGTGATGTGGGGGCTGGATCAGCCGATCCGGACCGTCTCGGTGTCAGGCCGCTTCCAACGCGTGGCGCCCGTAGACGTCGAGCGGGTCGTAAAAGAGCGGGTGCGGGGAGCAGGTCT
>DATMQL010000513.1:0-6051 GCA_035566815.1 Steroidobacteraceae bacterium
CGCGCACGTTAGCTTTGCGCGCGGAGTTTTACCGCAAGCGACTCGAGGACACGCTGGGCAAGGAACGCGCTGGCGGTGCGGTCGCGCCAACGATGCTGGTGCAGGACCACGCCGAAATCGACCTTGGCGACCGCGTCCTCGGCCTTACGGCACACGGAACGGCTCACACCGACTGCGACCTAAGCGTGATGGATCGATACAGCGGCACCCTGCTGCCAGCGGACCTTCTCTTCGTGCAGCGGGTCCCGTCACTGGATGGCAGCCTCCGGGGATGGATGAAAGAGCTGGCGGCGCTCAAATCGGCGCCCGCTCACCGCGCGGTACCCGGTCATGGCCCGACGAGCGTAAAATGGCCCTTGGGCGCGAGTGACCTGGAGCGTTACCTGGGCATCTTGCTTCGCGAGACTAAAGGGGCCATTGCGAAAGGAACGGACCTCGAAGCCGCGGTCAGCACAGTCGCGCAGGGTGAGCGCTCCAGGTGGAAGCTTTTCGACGACTACAACGGCCATAACGTCACCCAGGCGTTCAAGGAGCTCGAGTGGGAACAATGAGACAGCTTCTCCTGGCGGCGACTCTCGTGAGTCTGACGCAGTTAGGCGCCGTTCCCCGCGCGCTCGCCGACGACAATGACGCCGCCGCGCGCGCAAGCCGGTGGCAGGCGCTCCAACAAGCACTCTTCCCCGGTCGCTCTTTGAAAGACGGCGCCGGCATCGTGAAACTCGATGCACCCCCTCGCGCGCTCGATGCGGCACTCGTCCCGATCGCCATCGATCTCTCGAGCGTGAAGCCCATCAAGAGCGTGTACGTCATCATCGACGGCAATCCATCGCCACTCGCGGCGCACTTTACGTTTGGCCCGAAGGCCGATCCGCACAGCCTCAAGTTCCGCGTGCGCGTGGATCAATACACCGACATGCACGCGATCGCAGAGAGTCAGGATGGCCAGTTGTTCGTCGCCACGAAGTTTGTGAAAGCCTCCGGGGGCTGCTCCGCCCCCGCAGGCGGTGACGACACCGCGGCCTTGCAGGACTTGGGGCGAATGAAGCTCCACCTCATCGGCGACTTCGTCGCGGGTAAGCCCGAGCAGGCGGTGCTCATGGTGCGCCACCCTAACTTCAACGGCATGCAGATGAACCAGATCACACGTTACTACACGCCACCGCGCTTCATCCGCACGATCGACGCGACCTACGAGGGCGGCACGATATTCCATCTCGACTCCGACATCTCGATGAGCACCGATCCGGTCATCACCTTCGGCTTCGTGCCCCAGGCGAAAGGCCAGATCAAGATCGTGGTTCGAGACAGCAAGGACGCCACGTTCGATCACAGCTTTGACGTCCCGGGTAGCGGCAACGAGGTCGCGTCAAGCAAGGGCGCCGCCCCCGGAGCCTAGAAGAGCAACCGAGGAGTCGAGGCGAAGAGGAGGGGGAACGACGAAGACTTTGGTGTTAGCGATCGCGCTGAATGTCGCGGCTGCTTCCACGCCCGGCACACAGGCAGCCATTGTGCCTGTCGCCGTCCTTGCGCCTGTCGCCGTCGCGCCCGTCCGCGCCGCGCCATCCTCGGTCCCCGCATCGACACCCGTCATTCCCACAGCGCCCGACCTCACCACACCGCTAGTCCTCGCGGCCGCACCAACCTCCACCGCCGCGCCTGTCGCAAACAGCTCACCCGTGGCCGAACCACCGGGCTACTGGACCGGGCCCATCAACTCCGCGGTGCCGGCGGCGATCACGGGCGGCAAAGTCATTCATGACGTGCATGCTCTACAAGCTCTGCTGAAGCGCCCCGAGACAGTGATGGTCGATGTCTCTAACGCCCCCGTGCGCCCCGAGAACCTCGCGACCGGAGCACCGTGGTTACCGCTGCCCCATCAGGCAATTCCCGGGAGCGTCTGGATTCCGGGGGTCGGTTTAGGGGAAATCCCTCCGGCTGCAGGCGATTTCTTTCGGAAGCAACTGGCTGCCGCGACTGGCGACGACCCGACACGGCCCATCGTCATTTATTGCCACCAGACCTGCTGGCTGAGTTGGAACGCAGCCAAGCGGGCGATCAGTTACGGCTACCTCAAGGTGTACTGGTTCAGAGACGGAATCGAAGGCTGGAAGGCGGCGCACCTCCCCACAGCCGTCATCGAGCCCCGGGTCGCGCCCGAGAGCTAGCTGACACTATGCCCCGCCTTCTGAAATCTTAGCTGTGCTCAGCAGGCGTACGTGCCGCAAACACCATCAGACAACCAATGACGACGAACAGCACCGCGGCGCTCAACGACAGCGAGCCGTGAATACCGATGAGCCCGCCGAGCATGCCCACCGTCACCCCACTGAAAGTCTTCATACCGTTCGCAGCCATCGAGAATACCCCGATGACGCGCCCGCGAATCGGCACAGGCGCGCTCAACTGCACCAGGGCCTGTGCCATGGAGTTGAAGGACAGCTCGAGAAAACCCGCGAAAAACAGCAGAGCGAGCGCAAGTCCGTAGCTCGGGACGAGCGCGAACACCCCCAAGGCACAACACCAGCCCATAGCCAGGGCCAATGCGGTCCGCGCAGCCGGGCGCAACAGGCCTCCAAGCTCGAGCACGAATCCGGCCGCCAGCGCGCCCAACGCATCGGCCGCCAACAGCGCGCTGTACGACAAGCCGGGATCGCCGTGCCCCAGGTCCTGCGCAAAACCGGGCATCTGGGCCTGGTAAGCATTGCCGACAAAAAACGCCGAACCGCCTGCCAACAATGTCATGGACATGACAGCCGGGTTCTCACGTATGACTCGAAACGTAGCCCATACATCCGCGAAGCCCCGTACCGCCCGAACCGGCACCGCCCGGTCTTTGCGGAAGCGCGGCCCATAGGGAGCCCGCCACAGCCACACGATCATCGGCACGTAGATCAGGGCATTCACAAAAATCGCATGCGCAGGCCCGAGCGCCAGCAACAGGGCACCGCCCACCGCCGGCCCACATAACATCCCGAGATAGCGCGCAGTTGCCCCAAGGCGTACGGCACTCTGCAATTCCGCCGGCCCGACGATGTCGTGGAGCAACAGCTGACTGGCCGGCCCCCACAGTACGCCGGCGCAGCCATGAATGATCAGCAGCACGCGCGCGTGCCATGGCTGCAGCGCGCCACTGAAAAACAACACGCCCCATGCGATCGACACGCCCATGAAGAGCAACATGCCGAACTGGATGATGCGCCGGGGATCGAAGCGGTCGGCGAGCGCGCCGCTGTACACGGAGAACGCCAGAAACGGCAGCCAGTGCGAGACGACCGCGAAACCACCGAGAGTGGGCGAGTGAAATTTCTGAAAGATCACCCAATAGCTGATGACGTGCTCGATATTGTCCGCCAACATCGCCAGAGCCGTGGCGATGAAGTACATCTGAAAGCCAGGATGACGTAAGGCGGCGAACGAGGCGTGCGAGCGCGCTGGCGAGGCGCCCGGATCTGCTGCGGTGGACAATGAGGCTCCTGCATTGAGCTTCGCGCGCCGGGCGCGAAGGACCTCACGAGTCACGCCGATCTCAACCCAACGCCTGACGCAGCTCCGCCACCAGATCGCTCACGTCTTCGACACCCACCGACAGCCGAATGAGAGTGTCGCTGATCCCAAGGGATGCCCGCATGGCAGCGGGTATCGACGCATGCGTCATGAGACCGGGATGCTCGATGAGACTCTCCACGCCACCCAGGCTCTCGGCCAGCGAGAACAGGTGGCAGCGTTCCAACACCCGGCGCGCGTCGTCGATGGTGCCACGGAGCACTGCCGTCACGATTCCACCGTAGCCGCCAGCCATCTGCCGCTTCGCCAGCGCGTGTTGCGGATGACTCTCGAGACCCGGGTAGTAAACCCGCTCGACCTTCGGGTGCCTCTCCAGAAACTGTGCTATCGCCAACGCATTCGCGCAGTGACGCTCCATCCGTAACGCGAGAGTCTTGATACCCCGCAGGATGAGAAAGGCGTCAAACGGCCCCGCGACTGCGCCCAAAGCGTTTTGCAGATAGGCGAGGCGCTCTTTCAGCGGCGCGTTATTCCCCACCACTGCGACGCCGCCCACGCAATCGGAATGACCATTGAGATACTTGGTCGCCGAATGCACGACGATATCGAACCCGTGTTCGAGCGGCCGCTGCACGAAAGGCGTCGCGAACGTATTGTCGCAAACACTGATCAGGCCATGCTTGCGGGCAATCGCCGCCACAGCGCTCAGATCGACCAGCTTCAGCAGGGGATTCGTGGGAGTTTCAACCCACAACAGGCGCGTGTTGGGTCGGATGGCCGCCTCCAGCGCGGCAGGATTCGTCAAATCGACCAGCGAAACGTCCAGGCCAGCCGACCGCTTGCGCACGTTCTCGAACAGCCTGTAGCTGCCACCATACAGATCATGCATGGCAACGATGTGTGAGCCACTATCGATCAGCTCCAATACCGTCGAGGTGGTCGCCATCCCGGAAGCGAACGCGAACCCGGCAATACCGCCCTCGAGGTTGGCCACAGCAGCCTGCAACGCGTCCCGCGTGGGGTTGCGCGTGCGGGCGTAGTCATAACCTTTGTTGACGCCGGGACTCGACTGCACATAGGTCGAGGTCGCGTAAATCGGCGGCATCACAGCGCCGGTCAACGGGTCGGGACTCTGTCCTCCATGGATCACCCGCGTGGCGAAGCGTTGTTTATCACCATCGGCACTCATCAGATTCTCCGGCGCAGCCAGTTCAACAGATCGATACGCGTCACCAGTCCCTGGAACTCGCTTCCCTTCATCACAATGGCCACCAGGCCGCGATTGAAAATTTCCATCAATTGCGGCAACGGGGCGTCCACCGGCACCGTGACCAGGTGACTCTCCATGGCCTTGGTCACCGGCTCATTGAAGTGCTTCGGGTTTTCGAACACTTCGAGCAGGATGTCCTCCTCGTCGACGATGCCGACGATACGGCCTTCGTGCATCACCGGAAGCTGCGAGACATCGTACAGCTTCATCCGGCGGTAAGCCGCCATCACCAGCTCGGTGGAATTCACGGTGACCGCGGCACGCTCCCAGGCGCGGCGCGCGATGAGATCACGCAGATCCCCGAATTGCTCGCGGTTAACGAACCCCTGATCCAACATCCAGTAGTCGTTGTAGACCTTGGAGAGGTACTTGTTGCCGCTGTCACAGACAAAGGTCACGACGCGCTTCGGCTGTTTCTGCTCCCGGCAATAGCGTAGGGCGGCGGCCAGCAGCGTGCCTGTGGACGTGCCGGCGATGATCCCTTCCTTCAGAAGCAACTCACGACAGGTCTGAAACGCCTCGGCATCGGGAATGTTGTAGGTACTACCGACGCGTGAGAAGTCGGCGACCGGCGGAATGGAGTCGCCACCAATCCCCTCCACGAGCCAGCCGCTGCGCGCCGTCTCGACTTTCCCGGTCTTCGCATAGTCCGCAAGGATGGAGCCGGCGGGATCCGCCAACACCATCTCGACACCGGGCGCGGTGCGCGCGAAAAAGTGCGAGATACCCGTGAGCGTACCACCCGTCCCAACACCGCAGACCACGGCATCGAGCTGGTGATTCATCTGCTCCCAGATCTCGGGCGCGGTGGTTTCCTCGTGGGCCTGCGGATTGGCGGGATTGCCGAACTGGTTCACGAAGAAGGAGTCGGGCGTCTCGCGGGTGAGACGCTCGGCCACGTCGCGGTAATACTCCGGATGGCCCTTGCTGACATCCGAACGGGTGAGCACGACTTCGGCGCCCATCGCCTTCAGATGAAAGATTTTCTCCTGGCTCATCTTGTCGGGAATGACGAGCAGCAGACGATAGCCTTTCTGAGCCGCGACCAGCGCGAGACCCAGCCCGGTGTTGCCCGCGGTGGCCTCGATGAGCGTGCCGCCCGGCTTCAGCCGTCCGTCACGCTCGGCCGCCTGGATCAGATACAACCCGACGCGGTCCTTGATGGAGCCGCCGGGATTCTGATTCTCGAGCTTGAGAAACAGCCGGCACGGCCCCGTATCGATATGAGTGACGGCGACGAGCGGCGTGTTGCCGATCATCTCCAGCACGTTGTTGTA
>DATMQL010000514.1:0-5828 GCA_035566815.1 Steroidobacteraceae bacterium
AATGCTCGCCTACTGCGGCCGTCTACTGCGCGCGCTTCGCGTGCTCGCAGCCGGACCAGGGTGTGGCCTCGCGGCCCCACCCGTGCGACGCACGCGTCGCACCCCCTCATCGGCATCTTTCTGCGATCGTTTCCCTTACATATGCGTCGGCTATGCGCGGGAAACGATCGTGGAAACCTGCCGGGCCGCGCAGGTTCGATGAGGGGCGCCCTCGCTACGGCGATCATTAGCCAGACAGGCTCCTAGTCAATCGGCAGGTCGAGGGCCAACTCGCGCACGTAGCGCACTGGCGGTGAGCCGAAAGAGAGCACCATGTCGTGGTAGAGCTTCAGGGAGAAGTTCTTTCCCCACTTCTTTTTAGCTTCCTCCCGTAGCGCCAGGTGCTCCTGCACTCCTACGAAGTAGGTCGGCAACTGTGCCGAAGTGAGCTGAGCCCGTGCCCATTTAGCGGTCGCTTCGCGCTCTTCCTGAAAGGTGTCGTGTGTCATCAGGCGCATTGCGTCCTCACGGGACATGTCATCCACGTGTACTCCCTGGTCGAGGAGCGCGTTGCCGATGGTACGCAGATACCACTTCAGCTGAATGAGGTGCATGAGCGGGTCGCCGCCGAGGAAGCCCTGCTCGACCATCATCCGCTCGCTGTAGACGGCCCACCCTTCTATGAATGTGCCCGATGCCAACACCGCGCGCAGGGGCGATTGATAACGGTTCGAGTGCATCAGTTGCAGGTAATGACCGGGCATCGCCTCGTGGATGGTGAGGTCGTCGATCGAGCGTATGTTGTATTCGCGCAGGAATGACTTCACCTGGTCGTCGGTCCAGTCGGTGGGAATTGGCGAGATCACGTAGAAGGTTTTCTGGCCCTGGTCCAGCGGGCCGGGTGAGTCGCAATAGGCCAGTGCAACGCCGCGCTGAAATTCCGGCATCGGGATGATTTCGAGCGGGTCGCTGTAGACAGTGACGAGATCGTGCGCGCGCACGAACGCCGTCGTGTCCTCGAACGCGCGGCGGGCGGTGTCGAATACCTCGTCGCGCGCGGGCTGCTGGGCGTAAGCGAGCTCCAGGGCGGCGGCGATGGCTGCTTGCTGCTCGTCCGCAGTGGGCGCCGCTGGAAGAGGCGGTGCGCCGGCCTGATTTGTCAGTACGACACGCGCGATGTCGTACATGTCTTCGCGGGTACGCACGAGCTCGGATTGAGCCCGCGTTCGGATCTCGGCTCGCGTGAGCGGCGAGTCGAGGGCGAAATGGAGTTTGGCGTCGTAAAGGGCAGCCCCCAGGCGGAAATCGCCCTTGGCAGCGGGCAGGAGTTTTTTCTCGAGCCAGATCTGGTGTTGCGCTACGGCCGTGCGCGCGCGTGCGATGGAGGTTCGCAGGGCAGCCTGATCCGCTTCCGGCAATACACCGAGCTGTGGCACGACGAGCTGGTCTATCAGTGTCAGTACGCCGGTGTTCTGTTTGATGGCGGTCTCGGCGTGAATCCTGGGGACACGCTCGGGCACCAGCGACTCGCGCACCTGGGCGAGAAAGCGGGGCAATTCCGCGAGCCGGGCACCAACAATGCGCAGCCGGTCCGGCAATGGAGCGAAGTCCCGGGCCAACAGCAGATAAACACTGTTACCGGCGAGCTCCGTGTAGACGAGCGGGTTCCAACGCCATTCGGCCAGCTGCTCGATGCGCCAGATCTGGTACTCGAGCTCATTCGCGAGAAGACGCGCATCGACCTGGTGCGCGCGCGAGAGCTCCGCTGAATCCAGTACCTGTACCTGGCCAAGCAGTTCGTGAGCGAGGGCCGCGCGTCGGTCGTAACCGGCGGTGCTTACGTCGTCGAGTTGGTCGTCAAAGCGGTGATCGCCGAGAGAAGTCGCGTTGACCGGGGTCTGCGCCACCATCTCGTCGAGGTAGCGTTTTGAAATAGCGTCGAATGTCATGTCCGTCGCCGTCGGGCCTGGAGGTGATGCGGGAGCCGCTGGAGGAGGCGCCGCCACGCACCCGGCGAGACCCGCCATAACGGCGGCAAATATGAAGATCGTGGCGCGCGTGCAGACGATGACACGGCGGCTATTCTGGACGTTGTTCATCCGACCTCATCCCGTTGCCGGGTATCTGGGAGCCTGTCTGACTCATGATCGCCGTAGCGAGGGCGCCTCTCATCGAGCAGCTTTCTGCGATCGTTACCCGCGCATAGCGGGGGCCTATGTAAGGGAAACGATCGCAGAAAGATGCCGATGAGAGGCGGCCGCAGTAGGCGAGCATGAGTCAGACAGGCTCCTAGCACGGGCGGCATGATGACCAAGACGGCGGTGTATGGGAAGTGCGGTTGCGACCTCTGATAAGCTGCCACCGAGCCTCTCCAATCAGGTACCTTCAACGGTGGCCGCCGCGCTCCTGGACTAAATGCCGAATCCTCTTGCAGTACTGCGTTACCGCGGCTATGCGGCTTACGCAGCAGCCCGATTTTGTACGACGCTGTGCTGGCAGATGTTGAGCGTCGCCGTTGGCTGGCAGGTGTACGCCCTTACGCGCAACCCGCTGGATCTTGGGTATCTGGGACTGGTGCAGTTCCTGCCGTTCGTGCTGCTCGTGCTTCCCGGTGGGCACGTGGCGGATCACACCGACCGACGACTCGTACTGATTACCGCTTACACGGCCTCGGCGCTGTGCGCGGGGACTTTGGCGTGGTTCTCTCTCAGTGGGCTGAAGAGTGTCTGGCCTATTTTTGCGGTGATGGTGGTGTTCGGCGCCGGACGCGCCTTCTGGATGCCCGCCAGCCAGGCGATGACACCCAATCTCGTTCCGCCCGAGGCGTTCCCCAGCGCCGTTGCGCTCAACTCGATGCTCTTCGAGGCGGGGGTGATTGCCGGGCCGGCGCTTGGCGGCGTGCTGTATCTGATCGGTCCTTCGGTTGTGTATTGCACCGTGGCGGCCATGCTGCTCGTTGCGGTCACGCTGATTTTCACCATCAAGCCGGTGCGCGCACGCGATGCGGCGGAGTCGTCCCAGACGGCCGATCTGCTCGATGGTCTGCGATACGTGCTGCACCGTCGGGCTTTGCTCGGGGCGATCTCGCTGGACCTGTTCGGAGTGTTGTTTGGTGGTGCTACCGCGTTACTTCCGGCTTATGCACGCGATGTGCTGTACGTGGGTCCGGCGGGCCTCGGATTGTTGCGCACGGCGACCGGTCTGGGTGCGACGATAACGGCCATCTTCCTCGTGGTGTCGCCCATCGAGCGTCATGTCGGACGTTGGATGTTTGCGGGCGTCACACTGTTTGGAGCCGCGACGGTGGTGTTCGGGCTTTCGCGCAGCTTTACCGTTTCGCTCATTGCGCTGGTGCTGCTTGGCATCGGGGATATGGTGAGTGTCTATATCCGGCACGTTCTGATTCAGCTCGAGACGCCGGACGCGATCCGTGGGCGTGTCAGTGCCGTGGGATCGATGTTTGTCGGCGCGTCGAACGAGTTGGGTGAGTTCGAGTCGGGTTTGACGGCGCGCTGGTTCGGGTTGGTGCCCGCTGTCGTGCTGGGTGGGGTGGTGACGCTGGTGGTGGTCGGGGCGTATCTGAAGCTGTTTCCGGAGTTGCGGGTGATGGATCGGTTCAAGCGGAAGGGTGCGGGGACGGCGACCGAGCCTTAGAACAGATGCAGGGCTGCGTACTGCAGCAGCATGATGGTCTTGCCGTCGCGGATTTCTCCGGACCCGACTTTGGCCAACGCTTCGTCGATGCTCATCTCGAGCACCTCGATGTCCTCCTCCTCGATGCCGCCGCCCGCGCCCGCCCGTTGTGTTGGTACGTACTCGGCGACGAAGAAGTGCAGAATTTCGGTCACCGAGCCCGGGGACATGTAGGCTTCCATCACCTTTCTGGCGTGTTGGATCTCGAAGCCGGTCTCCTCGCGCAATTCCCGAACGATGCACTCCTGCGGGTTCTCGTCATCCAGCAGGCCGGCGCAGGTTTCGATCAACATGCCCGAGAGATTGCCGTTCACATAGGTGGGGAGCCGGAACTGCCGTGTCAGGATGATTGTGCGGCGTGAGGGGTCGTAGGGAAGTATCGTCGCGCCGTTGCCGCGGTCGTAAGCCTCGCGACTCTGCGTCTGCCAGCTTCCATCCCGCTTACGCACCCGGAAGGTTATTTTTCGCAGCGTGTACCAGTTGTCCGAGAGGGTCTCGGTGCCGAGTATCTCGATGGCGGGATTCGTCATGGGTGAAACATATCGTGCAAAAACGTGCAGAGTCAAGAAAAAACGTGCATAATAATCCCATGCTCGCCCGTCAAAGAAAGGAATACCTCCTAGGGGTACTGAAGGAGACGGGTCAGATCGTTGCCAAATCGGTGAGCCATGAGCTCGGCTTGTCCGAGGACACGATTCGCAGAGACTTGCGTGAGCTGGCGAGCGAAGGCCGTTTGCAGAGGGTGCACGGAGGCGCGTTGCCCGCGTCGCCGGCAGTGGGCGATTTCGCGGCGCGCCAGCAGCTGGCGCCGGACGGCAAAGTTGCAATCGGTCGCGCGGCGGCGAAGTGGGTACGGCCGGGACAGGTGGTGATCCTGGATGGCGGGACCACGACTTTACAGCTCGCGAAGCACTTGCCGCTGGATCTGAAGGCGACCGTGGTGACGCACAGTCCGACGATAGCGGTCGCCTTGGTCGAGCATCCCTTCATCGAAGTGGTGCTCATCGGCGGCCGTCTGTTCAAACACTCCGTCGTCGCTGTCGGTGCGGCCGCGATCGAAGCCATAGCGCGCATCCGCGCCGATGTGTACTTCATGGGAGTCACGGGAATCCATCCGCAGGCGGGCCTGAGCACGGGCGATCTCGAGGAGGCGCATATCAAACGTGCGCTCATGGCCAGCGCATCGGAAACCTACGTGTTGGTTTCGGCCGAAAAGCTGAATGCCGCGTCCCCGTATGTCATTGCCGCGCTCACCGATATCGATGGCATGATCGTGGAGCCGGGTGTCGCCGCGAAATCACTGGCGGCATATGAGCGCGAAGGGTTTTCGGTGACTCGCGCCTGATTCGAGGGTCGCGCTGAACTGCGGAGCTTCGGAGCTTTCGGAGCTGCGGAGCCGCAGGCACGAGCGCAGTGCACGGCATGTATGGATATACATGCGCCTTTACGCACGCGGTAATCTCGAGGCGCGTCGTTTCTACAAAGCGTTACTATTGAAATTCTCGGCGTCAAGGCTCTTGAGAGGATCATGGGTGCGTGGGAACCGCAGCCGTGAGATGCAGTCTCAGCGAAAGGATGCGCGATCGGCGTACGATCGCCAGCGAGCTAGAATCCGAATATGCGCGCACCAGTCATTACATCTTTGCTCGCCGCCGCGTGGTTCGCTGGAGCGGGATGCACTTCCGCGCCTCAGCGGGATCCGCCAGCCGCGTCGCATGATCGCGCCTGCGCGAATGCGGCTTACGATCCGTTACACATGGCTTCGTCGAAGGCGGACACGAAGCGCGATCCGGATATCGAGTCTCTCCTGAATCAGAGTGCCGACCCGCGGCTGGCGTGGGTCAACCGGCAAATGTATTGGTCATTGCGCTCATTGGATATCGAGCTGCGTCGTGAGCAGCGGGTTGCGGACTGCGAGCAGCCGCAGGCCACTCAGATGCTGGAAGCGCAGTCGGGTGGTGGAGTGGGGGCAGGCGGCGGTGGCGCGGCCGGTGGTGTTGTGGGGGCCATGGCTGACCGTGGCACAGCTGGTGGCGGTGCAGGCTCCGCAGCTGACGGTGGCACGGGCGGTGGTGGTGGTACTGGCTCCGGGGCTAGCGGTGGCACGGCTGGGGGCGGTGCGTCGGCAGGTGGCATTGTTGCAACGACGACGAATT
>DATMQL010000515.1:0-13474 GCA_035566815.1 Steroidobacteraceae bacterium
GCGGTAGCCCTCCTCGCGGAGCGCCTTGCACGCCTGGGCGCCGGAGTAATCGAACTCGCAGGCCTGCCCGATGATGATGGGGCCGGCGCCGATGATCAGGATGCTCTGGATGTCAGTTCGTTTGGGCATAAGGTACCGGACATTGACTTGTTGACTTTGCGAAACCAGGACCGACGGACCATAGACAGACTTGCAAAGTCAACAAGTCAAAGTCCGGTACCTGCCCACTACTTCCTCGCGTTATCCTCTGCCAACTTCAGCTGCATCTGCAGACGACGCAGCATCAGGTGGTTGAATCGTTCAAACAGCGGTTTCAGATCGTGCGGACCGGGGCTCGCTTCCGGATGTCCCTGGAAGCCGAACGCGGGCCGATCCTTGAAGGCAAGCCCCTGCAGCGTGCCATCGAACAGTGAGCGGTGGGTGGCCTTCACGTTGTCAGGCAGCGTCGTCTCGTCGACCGCGAAACCGTGATTCTGACTCGTGATGAAGACGCGCCCGGAATCGAGATCCTGCACGGGGTGGTTCGCCCCATGGTGACCGGCCTTCATCTTCACGGTCTTCGCACCGCTGGCGAGACCGAGTATCTGGTGACCGAGGCAGATGCCGAACACGGGCAGAGGCACGGCCGGATCCGTATCGAGCAGTTCCTTCGTCGCGGTGATGGCGTAGTCGCACGGCTCGGGATCGCCGGGGCCGTTTGAGAGAAACACGCCATCGGGCGCGAGCGCGAGGACTTCCTTGGCGGTCGTCTGTGCCGGGACCACGGTCACGCGGCAACCGAAGTCAGCCAGCAGGCGCAGGATGTTGCGTTTGATGCCGAAATCGTAAGCGACCACGTGGAGCCGCTGGTGCGAGCGGATGGGCAGCCGGCTGGCATCCGGCCAGACCGTACCCTCATTCCACTGGAAGCTGCGCTTCGCGGTGACGACCTTCGCCAGATCCATGCCCTTGAGGCCGGGGAACTTGCGCGCGAGTTTTACCGCCGCCGTCTGATCGACCGTCTTCTCGCCGGTCATGATGCAACCGGCCTGCGCGCCCTTCTCCCGCAGAATGCGCGTGAGCTTGCGTGTGTCGATGTTGGCGATCGCGACGATCTTGCCGCGCTCGAGAAAGTCGGTGAGCGATTCGTTAGTACGCCAGTTGCTCGCCACGATCGGCAGATCGCGGATGATGAGACCGGCGGCGTAGATCTGCCCGGATTCGAGATCCTCGGGCGTGGCGCCGGTGTTACCGATGTGAGGACAGGTCAGCGTGACAATCTGACGGGCATAGGACGGGTCGGTGAGAATCTCCTGGTAGCCCGTCAATGCGGTATTGAAAACGACTTCGCCTGTGGTATTGCCCTTCGCTCCAATTGACTGGCCGCGGAAGATCGTGCCATCCGCCAGCGCCAGTACCGCAGGTACGCCGCTCACTTAATAATTTCCCCTTCCTAAATTGGCGCGGCCTATGTGTGGGCAGACGATGAGACCTCAAGCCCCACTTGCCGCGCGCGCATATACAAAGCGGGAGGAGTTCTCTCGAACATCCTCCCGCCTTGCATGGACTAACCCGCACTCGGATGGACTAAACCCGTCGGATTACGGAGAAAGTTTACGGGCGTGCGCCTGACGTGTCCACGGAAAAATCCCAGGCCTGACACCGCCTAAATCCGCAGAGTATTTTCTAAGTGCTTGTTTTTAAACCCAGAAAATCGCGCATAATGTAACGTCCGGCGGGCTGGGCGGCCAGCCAGAGCGCGGCCCGGACCGCACCCCGGGCGAAAATGGCCCGGTCGGTGGCCCGGTGACCCAGGGTGATTTGCTCGCCCGTACCGGCGAACAGGACAGTGTGGTCGCCGACGATGTCGCCACCGCGGATGACCGCATAACCGACGTCGCCCTGACGACGCGCACCGGAACGGTCCGTCGAGATGGCCGCGGGCGCATGCGTCGACGTAGTGGCGGCGGCCGATCCCGCGCGCCCCGCATCACTCCTGCCCGCCGCCGCCGCCTTCCCCAAGGCCAGCGCAGTCCCCGACGGCGCATCCTTCTTCATCCGGTGATGCGCCTCGACAATCTCAACGTCGAAGTCAACGGGCAACGCCTTGGCCGCCATCCGGGTGAGCTCGAGCAACAGGGTGACACCAATACTGGTGTTAGGCGCGATGAGTAGCGGGATCTCCTTCGCTGCCTCGTCGAACACCGATGTCAGCTCCGCCGGGAAGCCTGTCGTACCAATCAACAAAGGTTTACGGGCCGCGCGACAGACCATGAGATTCGAACGTGTCGTATGCGGCTGCGAGAAGTCGATAACGATCTCGGCCCGGGCAAGGGCGGCCGCCAGGTCGTCCGTCACGCGTACATCGAGGCGTCCGATGCCCGCCAGATCGCCGGCGTCCTTTCCCAACGCGTCGCTGGTAGTGGACGCAACGGCCCCGCAAACGCGCAACTCATTGGGAATCTCGGCCGCAGCGCGGATCAGCGCGCGACCCATGCGGCCTGCGGCGCCGATGATGACGGTATTCAACGGCCGGACAGACGACATGCCAACCTCACGGGAGAGTCGAGTCAGACCACCGCGGGCCGCCACGGCCCGAGACGCGCTCCGGCCGCGTCGGGCCCATCCCCATCAGGCGGTTCCACCCGAGAAAAATCGCTTCACGCCCTCGAAGAAGCCTTTCTCGCGCGGCGCATGCCGATTCGTGTCGCCCTTGAGGGTCTCCTCGAGCTTACGAATAAGCTCACGCTGCTCGGCGGACAGATTCACCGGCGTTTCGATCACGACCCGGCAGAACAGATCGCCGCGCGCGCCGCCCCGAACGGGCTTCACTCCCTTGTCGCGCAACCGGAAGACCCGGCCCGACTGTGTTTCAGTGGGGATCTTCAACGTCACCTCGCCGTCGAGAGTGGGCACGTCGACCGTGCCACCCAGAGCGGCGGTCGCGAAGCTCACCGGAACCTCACAGCTCAGGTGCTCGCCATCGCGCTCAAATATCGCGTGTTCCTTGACGCTGATTTCAACGTACAGGTCGCCCGGAGGACCTCCGTTGCGGCCCGCTTCACCCTCACCGCCGAGACGGATGCGGTCACCGGTGTCGACGCCCGCCGGCACCTTCACCGAAAGCTTACGCGTACGTCGAACACGTCCCTGTCCAAGGCAGTTGTCGCACGGGTTCTTGACGATCGTGCCGCCACCCCGGCAACGCGGACAGGTCTGCTGTAGCTGGAAGAAACCTTGGGAAATACGAACCTGCCCAGAGCCCCCGCAGGTGTCGCAGGCCTGCGCAGCGCTGCCCTTCGCGGCGCCACTGCCATTGCAAACCTCGCACTCCGAGAGCTTGGGGACGTCGATTTCGACCGAGTAGCCGAAGACCGCCTGATCGAGCTCCAGCTCCAGCTCATAGCGGAGATCCGCGCCCCGAAACACCTGCGAGCGGCCTCCGCCGCCCGCGCGGCGCGCGGCTCCAAAGATGTCGCCAAACACGTCGCCGAAGATATCGCTGAATGCATCGCCGGCCGAACCGCCGCCGCGTCCGCCGCCGCGTGAAGATGCCTCGATGCCGGCATGACCGTGCTGGTCATAAATGGCGCGCTTCTGCGCATCCGTGAGGACTTCGCAGGCCTCCTTGGCCTCCTTGAACAGCTCCTCCGAATCCTTGTCGTTCGGATTGCGGTCCGGATGGTGTTTCATGGCGAGGCGGCGATACGCCTTCTTGATCTCCGCCTCGGTTGCCGTTCGGGGTACGTCGAGTACCTTGTAATAATCGCGCTTAGCCATGCGTTAAATCAGTCGCCCGAAAACACCCGGACCGGCGCCAGCCCGCTTGGGCGCGCCGGTCCGGGGTTATTTCTCACTTCGACGGGTCAAGAAAGCCCCCGACGCTCCCGCTCAGCTTACGAAGCTTTGCGGTCCTTGTCTTTCACTTCTTCGAACTCCGCATCGACCACATCTTCCCGGCCGGCCTGCCCGCCTGACGCACCGGCTCCGCCGCCGGCCGCACCGCCGGGACCCGCGGCACCTTCGGGGCCGCCCGGATTCGCGGCATACGCCTTCTGGGCAATGCTGGCCGAAGCCTGCGCAAGCGCCTCGGTCTTCTTCTCGATCACACCCTTGTCGTCGCCCTTGAGGGCCGTGCGCAGATCGGAGATCGCCGATTCCACCTTGGCACGCTCACCGGCATCGACCTTTTCACCGAGATCCTTCACCGTCTTCTCCACGGTGTGGATCATGCCGTCCGCCTTGTTACGGGTGTCGACCAGCTCGCGGAAGCGCTTGTCTTCCTCAGCGTGCGCCTCGGCGTCGCGCACCATCCGCTTGATCTCCTCCTCATTCAGGCCACTCGAGGCCTTGATGATGATCTTCTGCTCTTTCCCGCTGGCCTTGTCCTTCGCCGACACGTTCAGAATACCGTTCGCGTCGATGTCGAAAGACACCTCGACCTGCGGCATTCCGCGCGGCTGCGGCGGAATGTCCGTGAGATCGAACTTGCCGAGCGACTTGTTATCAGCCGCACGATCACGCTCGCCTTGTAGGACGTGGATGGTCACTGCAGTCTGATTGTCGTCAGCCGTCGAGAACGTCTGCGACGCCTTCGTCGGAATCGTGGTGTTCTTCTCGATGAGCTTCGTCGTGATACCACCGAGCGTCTCGATACCGAGCGACAGCGGCGTTACGTCGAGCAGCAATACATCCTTCACTTCACCGGCGAGCACGCCAGCCTGAATCGCAGCGCCTACAGCAACCGCCTCATCCGGGTTCACGTCCTTGCGGGGTTCCTTGCCGAAGAAGTCCTTCACATACTTCTGCACGAGCGGCATCCGAGTCTGACCACCGACGAGGATGACCTCGGCAATGTCGCTCGCCGAAACGCCGGCGTCCTTGAATGCGGTCCGGCACGGAGCGATGGTCTTCTGCACCAGGTCGTCCACCAGGGACTCGAGCTTCGCCCGGGTGAGTTTGATGTTGAGATGCTTCGGGCCCGAGGCGTCCGCCGTGATATACGGCAGATTGATGTCCGTCTGCTGCGTCGACGACAACTCGATCTTCGCCTTCTCCGCGGCCTCCTTGAGGCGCTGCATAGCGAGCGGGTCCTTACGGACGTCCACGCCCGACTCTTTCAGGAACTCGTCGCCCAGGAAGTTGATGATGCGGAGGTCGAAATCCTCACCACCCAGGAAGGTGTCGCCGTTCGTCGAGAGCACTTCGAACTGCCGCTCGCCATCCACTTCAGCAATCTCGATGATCGAGACGTCGAAGGTGCCACCACCCAGGTCGTACACCGCGATCTTGCGGTCGCCGCCCTGCTTGTCCTCACCGTAGGCCAGCGCGGCAGCGGTGGGCTCATTGATGATGCGCTTCACTTCGAGGCCCGCGATGCGTCCGGCGTCCTTGGTCGCCTGGCGCTGGGAATCATTGAAGTAGGCGGGAACCGTGATGACGGCCTCGGTGACGGTCTCACCCAGGTAGTCCTCGGCGGTCTTCTTCATCTTCATGAGGACCCGCGCCGAGATCTCCTGCGGGGCCATTTTCTTGCCCTGCACGTCGACCCACGCGTCACCGTTGTCGGCTTTCGCGATCTTGTACGGGACCATCTTCACGTCCCGCTGCACCACCTCGTCCTCGAACTTGCGTCCGATGAGGCGCTTGATGGCGAACAAGGTGTTATGCGGATTCGTCACAGCCTGCCGCTTGGCGGGCTGGCCGACCAGCACCTCGTTATCCTTGGTGAACGCAACGATCGAGGGGGTCGTCCGATCGCCCTCACTGTTCTCGATCACACGGGGCTTACCGCCCTCCATGATGGCCACGCACGAATTCGTCGTGCCGAGGTCAATGCCGATTACCTTTGCCATAGGGTTGTCTCCGCCAACAATCTCGTTCTATCTAAATGGGTACGCTCTGGCTGCTCTTTTTGGGGAGCCTGCTGAGCGGATTCAAGGCCGCAGCATCGCGACCGACCTATCAATCCTCAGCTTTCAGGGCGCCTTGGCCACAATGACCCGGGCCGGCCGTAGCAGCCGCCCGTTGATCTCATAGCCAGGTTGCACCACCTGCAGCACCGAGTTCGGCTCGGCCGTATTCGACGGCTGTGCCAGCATCGCCTCGTGGCGCGCCGGATCGAAGGGCTCGCCTACCGGGTTGATGGTCACGATGCCGATCTTTTCCAGTGCCTTGACGAGGAGCTGCAGCGTGGCGTCCTGGCCCTGCTTGAGGCTGCGGACGTCGGCCGTCTCGGCGTTCTGCACGGCGAGCTCGAGGCTGTCACGGACTGGCAGCAGCTCCGCGGCAAACTTTTCGAGGCCGTAGCGGTTGGCCGCTTCTATGTCCTTTTGCGCCCGCTTACGGACGTTATCGAGATCAGCGACCGCCCGCAGATACTGGCCCCAGTGATTTTTCGCTCGCTCCTCGGCCTCGCCAAGAGCCAGCTGCAAACGCTCGAGCTCGACCAGCTGCGATGCCGTCTCGGGCAGTACCGCGGTCTGCTCGCCTGCAGATTGCCGGTCGCCCCCGGCCTCATCCGTATTCATTCAAAAACCTCCAATTGATGTATTTTTAGGCCTACGGCCGACTTTCCTCGGGGTCGAAGCGACCCCGTACATCTAGCGGCGCTGCGCGCCGGGTGGAATCGGCTCCTCGATTATCAGGCTCGGTCGGTGGGGCTCAGCGGCGCGAATTCAAGGCGGCGCCGAGAAGTTTCGCGGTCATGTCGACGATGGGAATGACACGCTCGTAGGCCATGCGCGTAGGTCCAATGACCCCCAGCACGCCCACGACCGAGTCCCCGGCCGCGTACGGCGCCGTCACTACACTGCAATCATCGAGAATCTGGTAACCGGATTCGTGCCCGATGAAGATCTGCACACCCTCGGCCTTGAGACTCTGGTCGAGCAGGTGCAAAAAATCGCGCTTCTCATTGAACGCCTCGAACAGGCGGCGCAGCTTCTCCACGTTGGTGAGCTCGGCCATCCCCATGAGATTGGTCTCGCCCTTGATCACATACTCGAGCCGGTCATCGTCCTCGCCGGACTCGAACACGTGTTGCGCCACCGAAATGGCATCCAGCATGACCTGGTTCAAGTGGGCCTGCGTCTCGCTCAACTGCCGCAGAATCTCCTGACGGGCCTGCGCCAGGCCGCGGCCGCGGAACTGGTCGTTGAGGAAGTTCGAGGCGCGCCTGAGCTCATCCGGCGAGAAGTGGCGCTCGAGGTGGATGATGCGGTTCTGCACTTCGCGATCGTTGAATACGAGCACGACCAGCACGCGGTTTTCGGCGAGCGTGACGAACTCGATCTGTGTGATCGAGGCCTGTTGGCTCCGCGGCAGCGTCACGACACCGGCGAGCCGTGTGATGCTCGAGAGGAACTGTGAGGCGGTCGCGATGAGCTCTTTGGAGGAATTGTCGCGGTTGGTGTCGAACTGGCGCCGCATCTCGGCGGCCGCGGCCTCATCGAGAGGCTGCACGTGCAGCAGTGTGTCGACGAAAAAGCGATAACCCTTGTCCGTGGGGATGCGTCCCGCGGAAGTATGCGGGGACGATACGAAACCGAGCTCCTCGAGATCAGCCATCACGTTGCGGATCGTGGCGGAGCTCAGCTGCAGCCCCGACTCGCGCGACAGCGCCCGGGAACCGACAGGCTGGCCGTCCCGGATGTAGGTTTCTATGAGGATCCGCAGAAGGTGTTGAGCCCGTTCGCTCAGCGCTTCTTCCCGACTTTCGTGCGCCATACTCACCATGCATACCACCCTGAGGTGCACAATGCACATGCTGAGTTAAAAAAGCCAGTGCGGGGCGTTTAGGGCCCTTCGTTCAGCCTCTTGCTCGCTGCGCGTCGCGCGTTAGCGTCATCTGACAGCCAGCTCTGCGAAGGCGGGCGGTCACCTCAGTGGGTTCCTTGAGGTCCGTGCGCCCGCCTGCTAAAAAGGCGCCGCCTCGCATGACCGCGAGGTTTTAATCGAGATTCCCAATGACTTTCCCCGTCCGGGCGTGCGCATTGGTCGGCAGATTTGTGGATCCGCGGGTCGCGGAATCCGTGAACGCGCTGCTCACCCATCTCAAAGAGCGCCAGATCCAGGTCCTGGTGAGCGAAGACGCTGTTTTCGCCACCGAAGTGAGCGGCGTGGTGCGGGTGCCCGAGAGCGAGATCGGGAAGCGCATCGGCCTGATAATCGCGATCGGGGGTGACGGGACGCTGCTCTACGCCGCAGGGCTCGTTGCCCGTGACAGGGTCCCTCTGCTTGGGATAAACCGTGGGCGCCTGGGGTTTCTGACCGACGTCCTCCCGCAGGACATGATCGGCTGCGTCGACGACGCTATCGACGGGCGTCTGGAGGCCGACGAGCGGCCTCTCCTGGCCGCGTGCCTTTATAAGACAAACGGCACCACCGCGGAGGGCCTGGCACTCAACGACGTCGTTATGCAAAAGCTGACCACCGGTCGAATGCTCGATTTTGAGACGCGGGTCAACGGGAGATATGTCAACACGCACGCCGGCGACGGTATTATTGTATCGACCGCAACCGGGTCGACCGCATACACGTTGTCCTGTGGCGGACCGATCATCGAGCCGCAGCTCGATGTCATGGTGATGGCGCCGATCTGCCCTCACACACTGTCCGACCGCCCCATCGTGGTGTCGGGACGCTCGGTGGTCGAAGTGGAGCTGCTCGAATATCCGGAGACGCGCGCGGAACTCACCTGCGACGGCCGGGTGTTTGGCTGCATCGAGCAAGGCGATCGACTGCAGGTGAAGGCGGCCAACGAGCGCATCACCCTGCTGCACCCGCCCGGTCACGACTATTACAGGTTGTTGCGTTCGAAGCTTCATTGGGGACGCGGGAGCGTTGAGCGTTGACGGGAGCCGGTCTGACGGGCTCCGGCAGCGCTCACCAGACCGTGTCCTGGGAGCGCTGAGGAAACCAATGCTCACTCATCTGCAGATTCGCGACTTCGCCATCATCGATGCGATCGAGCTCGAGTTGCGCCCTGGCTTGACGGTGCTCACCGGTGAGACCGGCGCTGGAAAGTCCATTCTTGTCGACGCGCTACAACTCCTAGCCGGAGGCCGTGCAGGCGCCGAAGTCGTCCGTCACGGGTCGGAGCGCGCTGAGATTGCTGGGACGTTTGACCTCGCACAGGCGCCGCGAGAACTGAAGCAGTGGCTCGAAGAGCAGTCGCTCGGTGGCGGCGAGGACCTCGTCATCCGACGCGTCGTCTCCGCGGATGGTCGTTCGCGCGCGTACCTCAACGGACAAACGGTGCCAGTGCAGTTGCTACGCGAGGCGGGCAACATTCTCATCGACATTCACGGGCAGCACGAATTCCAATCGCTCATGCGCACGGCCGCGCAGCGTGAACTGCTGGACGGTTATGGGAAGCATGAGTCTCTAGCAGCGCAGGTGGGCATCGCTCACCGCGTCTGGCTCGAGATCCTCAACAGGACGCTGGATCTCGAGACCAAAGCACGTGATCGCGACGCGAAGCTCGAGTTGCTACGATACCAGGCGCAGGAGCTCAACGCCCTGCAGCTGAAGGAAGGCGAAGTAACGAGCCTCATGGAAGAGCGTGCGCGGCTGTCGAACCGTGGGCGCCTTGCGGAAGGCGCGCAGATCGCCCTCCTAACTCTTTTCGAGAGCGAAGATGGAAGCGCACATGCCGGCGTGAGTCGCGCGTTAGGGGTTCTGCGAGGTCTCGCGTCGGTAGATGCGAAGCTCGCCGCCATCGTGCCGACTCTCGAGGAAGCGTCGATTCAGATCATGGAGGCCGCACGTGCGTTGGAGCACTACCGCGAGACTCTCGATGTTGATTCCGCTAGACAGGACGAGGTTGAGAAACGGCTTTCGGCTATAGAAGAGCTCGCGCGGAAAAATCGCGTGACGCCGGACGGACTTGTGGAGCGCGCGGCGCAGCTCTTGAAGGAACTAGAGGCACTGGAACGTGCCGAGCTCGATCTGGCTGTGCTGCGAAAGGACCTCGCCACAGCGCTCGAAAGCTATCGCGCGCAAGCGCAACAGCTCTCCGCGCGACGCGTAACCTCGGGCCGCGCGTTGGCAAAGGACATCACGACCCGGATGCAAACGCTGGGGATGGCGGGCGGACGCTTTCAGGTCGACGTCACCCAGGACGGCAACGCCGACCCCGCGCAACACGGCATCGATCAGATCGACTTCAAAGTCACGGCCAACCCGGGGCAGCCGCTGCGCGCGCTGTCGAAGGTCGCTTCCGGCGGTGAGTTGTCACGTCTGTCTCTGGCCGTACAGGTGTCGTGCGCGGCGCGCGAAACTCGCTGCATGGTGTTCGACGAGGTCGACTCCGGCATCGGCGGCGCCATCGCAGAAATCGTTGGAAAAGAGCTTCGGGCTCTCGGCGCTCGTGGACAGGTGTTGTGCGTGACGCACCTACCGCAGGTCGCCTCGCAGGGACATCACCACCTTCGGGTCGCGAAGCTGACGGACGGACGCACGACGCGGACCACCCTCACGGACCTGTCCGCGGGGGATCGCGTCGAAGAGATCGCGCGCATGCTCGGCGGCGTCGAGGTCACCGCGAAGGCGCGTGAGCACGCGAAAGAGATGCTCAAAGTCGCCTCGGACACCGCAACGGGGGAAACCCAAAAGCAGCCGAAGCCGGCGGTGGCGAAACGACGATAGGGTCCCAATCGTGGGCCCCGCACCCGGCTGGCCTCCTTACGCGGTCCGCACTAGCCGGGCGCCCCTACGCGGGTCGCACTAACTGTTCTTCTTCCCGCGGTGCGGACAGTCATTCCGCCGGCAGTGGCCATACATAATCAGCGAGTGGTCGCGAATCTCGAACCCCAACCGCTGTGCCACTGAATTCTGGCGATCTTCGATGCCGGAATCGACGAACTCTTCCACGCGGCCGCAATCCAAACACACGATGTGATCGTGATGGGTGCCCTGGTTGAGCTCGAAGACCGCCATGCCGTCCTCGAAATGATGACGTGTGACCAGGCCCGCCGCCTCGAACTGCGTCAGAACGCGGTAAACGGTGGCGAGCCCGATGTCCTCGTTCGAATCGAGGAGGGAGCGATAGATGTCTTCGGCCGAAAGATGGCGTGCGGTGGTGCTGCTCTCGAGAATCTCGAGAATTTTCAGCCGCGGCAGCGTCACCTTCAGACCGGCTTTTCGAAGGTCCTTGCCTTCCACGGGTGTCTCCAGCGAGCAGTCACGCGGTGCGCGGCTGCAGCGTGTCGCGATCAGGTATTATATGACGGATAGTATGTCCCATTCGACCCGCATGCGACCAGCGAGGCAGAGTCACTTGAATCGTTCGATTTTCCGCGGCATGGCCGTTGGCCTCCTCGCCGCCGGCACCCTCCTCTCAGGGTGCGTCTATCGCATGAACATTCAGCAGGGTAACTACCTCGAGGGCCGCACCGTCGACCAGCTCCAGGTCGGCATGACCCGCAGCCAGGTGCGCTTCCTCCTAGGAACGCCGATGGTGCCCGACGCGTTTAATAAGGAGCGTTGGGACTATATGTACTACTTCAAGAAAGGTCGCTGGAAACGCCCCGAAGAGCGACGCGTGATCGTGTGGTTCAAGGAGGAAAAGGTGGACAAGTTCGAGAAGAACAACGTCCCCGCGTCGCCGCCGATGGCGCCGGACGAGGGTGCGCCAATCGCGAAGTTCCCGAAGATTTAGCCCGCCTTACCCCCGCTTGGCTCGCCGGTCGCGTCGCACCTTCTCGCGACGGCGCTGGCGGGGGTCGCTTCGGAGCGGTCTGTAGATCTCAATGCGGTCGCCATCGGCCGGCACGTCCTGCCGTTCTCGCGGCTCACCGAAGATTCCCACCGGCGCCGTGTCCCATGGCACTTCTTGCACCTCCTGGCGCGTCGCAGCCGTCGTCAGGGTAGCCGCGGCTAAGCCCCGCGCGACTTCGAGCGCATCCGCGATGGTCGCCCTCTCATGCAGATCGACGGTCCAAAGGTACTGATGGTCGTGCGTGGCGTAAGCCACGACGCATCGCTTTGTACCTTCCTCCGACATCGCACTACCTAGGAACCTGCATTACCGGGGTGCGAGCGCGCGCGGGCAACAAATGCGTCCACGAGCGATGCGGCTGTTTCCGCGAATTTCTGCTCGAAAAGCAGCGCCGACAACGAGTTCTTGAACGCGAAACGCATACTCAGCTCGGCGCGGCAGCCGTCAGTACCAATCGGAATGAGCAGCCACTCCCCTTCGAGCATGCGGAACGGACCGCTGACCAGGTGCATCAGAATGCGCCGATCGGGCTCGAGCTCGTTGCGCGTGGTGAACTCACCTTGCAACGGGCCACGCTTTACGCCGACGGTCGCGACAATCTCACGCTCCGAGCGCGACTGCACCTTCGAGTGCGTGCACCAGGGCAGGAACTGTGGATAACTTTCGATATCGTTGATGAGCGTGAACAGCAGCGCCGGCGGCTTGCCGACCAGCGCCGAGTGCTTAACCTCTCGCATGCTATAATTGTACCTCATCGGCTGACGGCGACTGCTTGCGCGTTCCCACCTGGTCATAACACCGTCCATGGAGCCGACACCCTGCCCGCCATCCATGGCGGGCGCTCGGGGCGGAACAGCGCCCCTCGCCCATCTCGGCAAGGGTACACTCGCGCACCAAAACCGCTCACCCGACATACGGACCGACGGCAGACCCGTTCTGCCAGCCCTTTTCCATGGCCAAAGCTGCTACTCAAACTCCCCGGGTCATTGCTGAAAACCGCAAGGCGCGCTTCGACTATTTCATCGAGGAGCGCTACGAGGCCGGCATCGTGTTGCAAGGCTGGGAGGTCAAATCCATGCGCGCCGGCCGGGCGCAGCTGAAGGAGTCCTACGTCTACGTTAAAGGCGGCGAAGCGTTTCTGTTTGGCGCGCATCTCTCGCCACTCAACTCGGCTTCCTCGCATGTCGTTGCCGACCCGATACGTACACGCAAACTGCTGCTGAACGCGAAAGAGATCGAGAACCTCGCGATTTCCGCCGACCGCGAGGGTTACACCCTGGTGCCGCTGGAGCTGTACTGGAAGAACGGCCGCGCCAAGTTGCAGATCGGCATCGCCAAGGGTAAGAAGCAATACGACAAGCGCGCGGTGGAAAAAGAGCGCGATTGGCAGCGCGACAAGCAGCGCTTGTCGCGAATGAGGCGCTGACACGGCCCGCTGGCGCAGCCCGCGATAGCCACTGTGCTATACTCCGCCTCGACCATTGGGGGCGACCGGATTCGACGTGGGTTTGCGAACCTTCAAGGGCGTACCGAGGTGTAGAGCCCTCGTTAATCACTCTGCAAATCATAGTTGCCAACGACGACAACTACGCCTTAGCCGCCTAATCTCGGCTGACCTCTGATACTGCTTGTGCCTATGCAACTGAATCAGGGGACGCGTTCATAGGATCGCTCTACGGCGTGCGACAGGCCGGAGAGTTAAGAGTTACTGTGGCTGGTGTCCTGTTTTCCCTGTCAGTCGGGTAGCGGGGCACGAGAAACAAAGACTGGATA
>DATMQL010000516.1:0-8577 GCA_035566815.1 Steroidobacteraceae bacterium
GAAGTCTGTCAGGTGTGTCGCACGTGCCGAGGGTAAACGCCTCGATCCGATTCATCGTTTCCCATTCGCCGAGGCATCGCCTCAGGTCAGCTTCGACCCCCGCCGCGGTCTGGTAGCGCTCTTCGGCGGTCTTGGCGAGGAGTTTCAAGACGATCGCGGAAACAGGGGCGGGCGCCCCCTGCGACCGCTCGCCGGGGTCTGCAGGTTGTCTCGCGATATGACAGTGGACCCACTCCATCGGATCGGAAGCGGTGAACGGCAGGCTGCCGGTGAGCATTTCATACAGCGTGACGCCGAGTGAATACAGGTCGCTGCGGGAGTCGATCGAGCGATTCATCCGTCCGGTCTGCTCGGGTGCCATGTAGGCGAGGGCTCCGGAGAGCACTTCGGGAGGGTCCGGCGACTGCCTCTCGCGTGGCAACCGCGTTGCGGTGCCGAAGCCCGTCAGCCAGGCCTGGCCCGTTGCGGCATTGACCAGGGTGTTGGCGGGCTTGATGTCCTTATGGATGAGACCGTGCTGGTGAACCTGCCCGAGCGCGACCGCCAGTCCGATGGCGACGCGAAGGAATTGTCGCAACTCCATCGGCGTTCCAACCAAGCGGTCCAGGGGTTCGCCTCCCGGGTCTTCGAGTACGAGTACGGGGCGACCCTGGTGCCCGACGAGGCCGAGCGGCATAACGGCCCAGGCGGGATCCAGTTCGGTCCGCAACGAGAATTCGTGCTCCATTCGGCGAAGGCTGCGTGGGGCGGTGTGCTCCCGCAGCGGTGCGACCACGAGCGCGGGCCGCGCGAGCCCGTCGGTCGCGCTCCGGCACCGGACACGGTAAAGAGCGAATTCCCCGTCATCCCGGAGCGTTTGACGCGCCCCGTTCGCAAGCTCTAGCACGGCGGCCTGCCACGTCGACTCCATAGCGCTTCCTAGGGCACGAGACCGGCGAAGACGATACTCGATATGTGACCGCCGGCGGAAATGCAGTCGCAGATTACAGCTGAAACGCTCCCGTCCTGTTCCGACATCGCCTGCTCACTTGTCTCGATGAGGATAGCTGTCAGCCCCGGCAGATATTTCACAGGCCCCAGGCAGGTACAGCGGGATGGACGAATCAGCGTATGGTCGACTGGACGCTCCGATAGGCTCCCACGTTGTGACGCCGCGTCGCGGCTATCTACACCATGGTATCTACGTCGGCGACGGAAAGGTCGTGCATTACGCGGGACTCTGTTACGGACTCCATAGAGGACCGGTGGAGGAGGTAGCTCTCACTCGTTTCGCGGGCGGTCACCCTGTCTGGATCCGATCCGATGTAGCGCCGACTTTCGACCCTCAGGAGACGGTTCGCCGGGCGCGCTCCCGGGTGGGGGAAGATTGCTACCGGCTGTTGACCAACAATTGCGAGCACTTCTGCGAGTGGTGTCTGCGCGGCAAGCCTCGCAGCCACCAGGTAGAGGCGTTGCTGACGCAGCCCGGACGGGCACTACGCGCCATGATCGGATTGATTGCATGGGTGGTGGTGGAGCTCACGTCACGCCACGCGCCGGCGCGTGAGGTCCGCCACGGCCATTGCAATTGATCACGCCCGCCGGTGTTCTTTTCGACGGCGCGGACAGTGCTTACGGCTTTTTCGCGTACGAGGAGCACCAACCCTTCGCAGACACCGCTTTTCCCGCAAAGAGGGGGCAGGGGCCCGAGGCGGCGCCCGCGGCTCCCTGGTATAGAGCGCAGCTGGAACACGAGGATCCGGCCACGTACTGAGGGAATTTCGCCTTGTCGACGCTCGAGGCATTTGCCTTGTAGCCGAGCGCCGCCGCGGTGGGATCCGATTCCGACACCATCGGCAGCGGCGCGGAATCCGGCCGGGCAACGGCACAAACACCGACGCTAGCCAGGAGAAAGGCACCGTTCTCTATGAACACGCGGCGTGAAACGCTCATGAGGTTCTCCGACTTGGATGTACGCGGAATGTAGTCATTGGGAAGCTCGTGGTCTTTCACGATTGTGCTCCAGAAGGTGGCTTGACGTTGTGCTCGGCCGCGCGAGGCCAACGGCAAAGCTCGCAGCCGGCCACAGGTTTGTTCCGGTTTAAGCACAAAGCAACAATAAACAATGTGCGAAGTCTGCTGCACTGGTGCAGGTGAGGGTAGTGGCCGCGCGCGGTGCCGGGTCACGTAACGTCTTGCCGCCAGGTGGGTGTTGCCATGAGATTGCTATTCTTTGTCGCTGCCGCGCTGGCGATGAGCCCGGTGTTTGCTCAATTAAAACCCAACGGGGGCTACACGAGCGCACAGGCTTCGCGTGGCGCGACCGTCTACGTTCAGTATTGCGTGCAATGTCACGGCGCGAGCCTTCAGGGTGAATCAGGGCCTCCGCTCAGTGGGCAGGTCTTGCGGGCGGCCTATGGCGGTGGAACGGCCGCGCAGATGTACGACTTCATCAGTCGCCAGATGCCTCTAAACCAACCTGGAAGCCTGAAACAGTGGGAGTATCTCGACGTTACCGCATACATCCTGTCGCGAAACGGCATAGCCGCCGGCGCCACGGCTCTGAGCATCGAATCATTGAGTCAGGTCAGCCTCGCGGGACTGCGGGCCGCCGCGGCCGGCCCGGGAGGTAAGACGGACGAAATCGTGCGGGCTCCGCCTCCCGTGCGCAATGTTTACGCGAAACTTCCGGCCGGCGCCAATGTGAACGTTACCGATGCCATGATGCGTAACGCGGCTTCTGATGCGAACGATTGGGTATTGCACGGACGTACCTACGATAACCAGCGATTTTCGCCCCTCCAGCAGATTACGGCTGACAACGTAAAATCTCTCAGCCTGGTCGCGCTCGCGCAGACGGGTATGACGGCGAGCTTCGAGACGACACCGATCGTGGTCAACGGCGTGATGTATCTCACTTCGCCGGTCGTTAACGGCAAAATGGTGATCATGGCGATCAATGCCGCCAGCGGCGAGCGGCTCTGGGACGTCACCTACAATCTTGGACCGTTCCAGGTCTGCTGCGGGCCAGTCAATCGTGGTGTAGCCGTCGGTTACGGTAGAGTTTACGTCGCGACACTGGATGATCATCTCCTGGCCCTCGACGCGAGTAACGGCAATACCGTCTGGCAGACCAGTATCGTCAGCTCGCAGAATGGCTACAGCGAGACACTGGCGCCGCAGATTTTCGACGGAATGATCATCGTCGGCAGCGCGGGTGGTGAATGGGCGCTACGCGGCTTCGTGGCCGCTTACGATGCGAAGACCGGGAAACAGCGTTGGCGTTGGATGGCCACGGACCCGAAGACTTATGCGGGCGAATCCTGGCAGGGCGGCGGTGCCATGGTATGGACGACCCCCGCGATCGACCCGCAGTTGGGGCTCGTCATTTTCAGCACCGGCAATCCGAACCCGGACCTCGATGGCACCGGCCGTCGGGGGGATAACCTTTACAGTGATAGCATCGTCGCACTCGATGTCCACGACGGGCAACTCAAGTGGTACTACCAGGAAGTTGCGCACGACGTTTGGGACTACGACGCGGTGAGCAATGTTGTTCTTTTTGACGTACACCAGGACGGCGCGACGGTTCCAGCCGCCGCGGAGGCAGGCAAGGTCGGGTGGGTTTTCATAGTCGACCGGCGCACGGGTAAGCTGATCCGGAAATCGGATCCCTATGTCATGATGTCGAAGAACATGTTCAGCACACCCACTGCGGCGGGCGTGGACATGCTTCCCGGTGCGAACGGTGGCGCGGAATGGTCACCGCCCGCGTACTCTCCGCAGACGCACTATTTGTACATCCTGGCGATGGACCAGTTGATGCATTTCACGACCAAGCCTGCTCCGAGCGTGCCCGGGCTGATTCGTCTGGGCAGCGCCTTCACCAACGTGGCGGCAGGCGGCATCCAGGACGGCCCCTTCGTTGCACTGGATGTGGAGACGGGCAAGGTCGCCTGGCAATACAAAGCCCCGCAGCCCCTGATCGGCGGTGCCCTGGCGACGGCCGGAAATGTTGTGTTCATGGGCGAGGGCAACGGCTGGTTTGACGCATTCAATGCGAAAACAGGCCAGCGCCTGTGGCGCTTCAATCTGGGCGCGGGTGTCAATGCGCCGCCCGTCAGCTATCAGGTGAACGGCGAGCAATATATCGCGGTTGCGGCCGGCGGCAATTTCCAGATGTCTTACCCGTACGGCGACAGCGTTGCTATTTTCAAGCTGCCTGCATCGCATTAAGCAACGCGACAATATCGACCTGGGCGTCGCGCAGTGCGTCGGCCGACTTGGGATTCGTCACTTTTTCAACACCGCCTTGAATCTCGGTCACAAAAAGGGACCCTTGCTCGGGATCACGCGAACCGCTCGCGAATAGGTTCATGAGTTCGTCCACCCGCCGCGCCGCCGGTTCAAGCTTGTCGCGATCGACCCGGTCGACTTTGAAGTGCACGAGCGTGTCGCGCGCCTTCGCAAGGTTTGCGCGCAGCGTACGCAGGTGAGCCAAAATCACCGCAGACGCCGAACGCGATAAACTGGAATGGACCGTCATAAACTGCTCCCGGTGTACGCAAAGTCACCAGGCATCGTACGCTCTTCCGGCGCGACCGGACGTGTGGAGGGCGCGATGAATCCCAGCGACTGTCGAAGCTGAGATTCATCGCGCCTTCGTCTAGTGCTAGTGCGCCATGGCGGCCAGCGCGGCTGCGTCGAGATGGGCGATAGAGCGGGTATCCTGGAAGGCGCGGACGCCTTCGATTCCCTGCTCGCGGCCAATACCCGACGACTTCATGCCGCCGAAGGGGGCGCGCAGGTCGAGGCGGGTGGCGCCGTGGTCGTTGACCCAAACATAACCGCAGACCAGTTGGCCGCCGACTCGATTGGCCGTCTTGGGATCGGCCGTCCAAACCGAACCGCTCAAGCCCGCCCAGCTATCGTTCGCCATACGGACGGCATCCTCTTCGGTTTCGAAGGGGATGATCGGAATCACCGGGCCGAACTGCTCTTCGGTCACGACGCGCAGATTGAGTTTCGGATTGACGACGATGGCCGGGCGTACGAAGTTGCCTCCCTTCATGTCGCCGCCCGGCAGCTCCCCGAATTCCAGTACCTTGGCACCGGAGTCCTTGGCCTCCTTGATGAGGCTGTCGACGAAGGCTTTCTGCGCCGGCGAATGCAGCGGGCCCATTGTCGTGCCCTTGTCGAGGCCGTAGCCGAGGTTGACCTTCTCCAGGCGTGTGGATAGACCCTTGACCACTTCGTCGACACGCGACTTGTGCACGAACAGGCGCTTGGCGTTCATGCAGATCTGGCCGGTGGTGTCGTAGATGGCCGCGAACATGCGGTCCAGGTGCACGTCGTCGATGATCGCGTCTTTCAGGACGATGGCCGCATCGTTGCCACCCAGTTCAAGCGTGACTCGGGTGAGGCTCTGCGAGGCCAGTTCCATCATCTTCTTTCCGCCGTTGACCGAGCCCGTGAAACAGACCTTGGCCACGTCGGGGTTGCGGATCAGTGCACTCATGTTGGCATCTACGCCCGTGACAACGTTGAGCACGCCGGGGGGCAGCTGTTTGGCGATGCGCTCCACGATGCGGGTGGTAGCCAGGGGAGCCGTCAGGGGCGGCTTCACGATGACGGCATTGCCGGCCAGCAGCGCATGCGGCAGGGCGGCGCCGAGGATGGCGACCGGCCAGTTGAAAGGGACGATGATGGTGACCACGCCCAGCGGCTGGTAGGCCACCGTGGTTTCCACCGGAATGGCGCCGGGAATGGGGGGCAGCACCTTCGCCGCGTTGACTTCGTCGGCATGGCTCAGGGCCAGCTTCCAGCGCAGCTCCAACACCAGCGAATCGATCCAGGCTTCAAAACGGATCTTGCCGTTCTCCTGCGACAGGATGGCGGCGTCGTCATCGCGGTTCTCCGCAATGCCCGCGAGCGCGGCCAGCATCTTCTCGGCGCGCTGCTGGGGCGACAGGGCGGCCCAGGCCGGGTAGGCGGCCTTCGCGGCGGCGACGGCATCGCTGACATCCCGGGTGGTGGCCGCGGCGGCATAACCGACGACAACACCTGGCTTGGCGGGATCGGCAATCGGCATCGTGTCCGCGGTCTGGCGTTCTTGGCCTCCGATGTACAAAGGGGTGGTGACTGATTTCGACATTGACGCTACCTCTTGATGTTTTCCGTCTGCGGTGTCCGGAATGCAGGCAGGTTATCCTGATTTATAAGCACGGGAAAAGATTGCGTCATCGGGCAGAGCGGCCATTCCGGGCTCTAGAATCAAATTATAAATCAGACCTAATCCATTGAAATTGAAGAAAGTGGGGGAATTTCCGATGGTCTCAAGCCGTGCCCTGCGGGCCGCGATTGTCGTCCTGTCGACCTGTCTATTCTCGCTGTTGCTGTCCGCGGCCACTGCGCGGACCGCCGGTGCCGCGAGCGTCGACCAGCTCCTGTTGCGCGCTCAGCGTGTCGCCGACACGGTCGAGATCAAACGGGTGCAGTGTGAATACGGTTACTACCTCGACCGGTCCGACTGGGACGCGGTGCTCGAGCTCTTCACCGATGACGTAGTCGCAGAGTATGGCAATAGCGGCCTGTTCCGCGGTAAGGAGCACGTGCGCGGGCTGCTTTATGCGATCGGGTACGGCAAGTCGGGCCTCCGTGTTGGACAGCTGCGTGACCACATCCAGCTGCAACCCGTGATCGACGTCGCGCCGGACGGTCAGTCGGCGCGGGGCCGCTGGAAGGCGTTGGTCCTCCTGGGTCAGTATGGCGAATACGCACGCTGGCAGACCGGCCCGTACGAGAACGAATATCGCAAGGAAGGCGGGCGTTGGAAGATCAGCCACATCCACTGGTTCGAGACTTTCACGGTCCCCTACGAGGGTGGGTGGACGGTCGCGATGACTCAGAGCAACGTCGCGGACCGTAAGATCCCGCCCGCCGACAGTCCACCGACTTTCGCGGCCGATCCGTGGCCCGCGGTGACGCTTCCGCCGTATCACTACCCGAATCCCGCGACTGCGCGTCCGGCCCCGCTGCGCGTCGGAAGTCAGGCCACTGGCACTCCCGGTGAACGGCTCGCGGAGGCAGTTCGCCTCGCCGGTCTGGTGCGGGACGAGCACCAGATCGAGGTACTGCAGCGGACTTATGGCTACCTTGTCGACAAGAATCTCTGGACGCAGATCGCGGACCTCTTCACCGACGATGGGACGCTCGAAATTGGCGGACGTGGGGTGTTCGTCGGCAAAGCCCGCGTGCTGCAGTACCTGAAGTGGCTCGGCGCCCCGGAGCGGGGCAAGCTGTACGACCACACTCAGATGGAGCCCGTGGTGACGGTGGCGTCAGACGGAATGACCGCCAAGGGTCGCTGGCGAGCGTTGATCTTCGGCGCGGACCTGGATAAGCGGACCGACTTTTTGGGGGACGCGATCTACGAGAACGAGTACCGCAAGGAGAACGGCGTTTGGAAGATCGCCAAGCTTCACGCCTACTTCGTGTTGTATACGGATTTTCGGCGCGGCTGGGGTGTCACGTTCTGGGCGAATACCACTCCCGAGGTCGACCTGCCGCCCGATCGCAAGCCGTCGGCTCGCTATGAGATATACCCGGGCTACACGTTAGTGCCGTACCACTACGCGCCGGGTAGCCGTTGGCCAGAGGCCGCTGCGGGTCATCCCGAGCCTGTGCCGACCGCGCAACTGAGGTCTGAGGCAGCCGCGCTCGACAAGGAACTCACGCGCTTGGAAGACACCGACGCGATCGAGAATCTGCAGAACGCGTACGGGTTCTACCGCGACAAGTGGCAGTGGGACGAAGCTGCGAAGCTCTTCGCGGCCAACGGGACTCGCGAGGTCGCGCAGCGTGGCGTCTACGTCAGTCGTGAACACGTGCGCCGCAGCTTCGACGTCGACGGCCCGGCCGGTCTGCGCCAGGGCGAAGTTGCCGAGCACTTCCTGTACCAACATGTTATTCACGTGTCGGACGACGGCAAGACCGCTCGGGCACGAGTACGCGAGCTTACGCTGGACGGCACCTTCGGAAAGCGCGCTGAGGTGGGTGGTGAAGTCGCCGAGAACACCTTCGTGAAGGAAGGCGGGATTTGGAAAATCCAGTCCGAGCACCAGTACACGACGTTCTCGGCCGACTACACCAAGGGCTGGTCGCAGGGCTTCATGCCTATCGGCGGACCGAGCAGCGCGATCCCTGCGGACAGGCCGCCGTCCGAGGTCTACGCGGCTTTCCCGGAGTACTACGTCCCGCCGTTCCACTACGAGAATCCGGTCTCCGGCCGGCGGATGGCGCGATAGGGTCGACAACATTACGCGTGGCGGGCGAGATCGTTTCCATTTCGCCACAGCGGTTTTAACAAAGAAGTCGGTGTTGTGACGCGCTTTAGGTGGAATGTTAGGGGGCCCGCCGCACGCGGGTGGAAGGAGGGGTGGGTGATCGATCGGCGCAGCTTCATCGGTACGGGCTCATGGGTGGCAGGCGCGCTTGCCACCCGGACCTCTAGTGTATTGGCGGATGGTGTCTCGGCGGCCCCCGCGATCGTAGCGACCACTGCTGGCAAGATCCGGGGTAGCCACGCGGCGAGCGTGT
>DATMQL010000517.1:0-11639 GCA_035566815.1 Steroidobacteraceae bacterium
CTGCAGCCAGCAGTGACCCCGTCACTCCTCCCGGTGTACTTCCCCCACGAGAAGCACACCACCGTCGACTGCGTAACCTGCCATCACAACTTCGTCGACAAGACCGGTGTCAATAGCTGCCTCGACTGCCACCGTTCTTCCCGACCCGACCTCACCCAGTCCGCGGAAGCCACCTTCCACACCTTCTGCCGAACCTGCCACACCGATCTGGCCCGGACGACCGACAAACACGGGCCCACCCGCGCCTGCTCCACCTGCCACGTCAGCTCTTCAACAGCTCATTGACGGCCCGATCCGCCTGTTCGATGGCCACATCCGTGTAAGCACCCCCTCCCGAATCCGAGTTCGCGATGGCGATCCTCCCGAACTGCGCGCGTCCCTTCACATTGGGCCGGTCGGAATCAGGTATATCAGGGTCGAACAGCGGGTTGTACTCCGGCGCATACCCGTGCGGCCACCGGTTCACGGTAATCGCCTCGATGTCACGCGCGGGATCGAAACCTCCACCACCCAACGTACGTCCGAGCTGGTCCCGGATATTCCGCTCGAATGTCGAGAACGGCGTCGCCAGCAATTCGGCGCGCCCCACCTTGTGCTGCTCGGACTCGGTCAACCCCGGCTGGCACGGCGTGCGTGTCATATGTACGAGGATGGGCTCCGACGGCACAGCAGGGCTGCGATACTTTCCAATATTGACGTTCCAATTGAGATTGAAGCTCGAGTGATAACCACCCGGCGCATACACCTCACTCACTCCGAGTTTCTGGAACGACTCCCAACTCCGAAGTGCGACGCTCGTATAGACGAGCGGTATCTTCACCAGGCTATGCAAGGCGGCTTTCTGCGCCGCGGGTAACTCCGGACACAGATATGGAATCATCATGTTGTAGCAAGCGAGTACGCAATTGCGCGCGCGCACCGTGTAAGCCTTCCCCGCCCTGATGTAAGTGACTTCAACGCCACCCGAACCGGACGCGCCCACGTTGACGGCACGCACAACCGTGCTGCTCAAACGCAGCCTGACAGGCGACGCCGCGCGATCGAGGCGGTCGTAGGCGACCCGGGCCGTCACGACATCCTCCGCGGTGCTGCCAGGCACGGCGTCAGGCAAAAGATTCCTCACCAGCAGCCGTGCAATCGAAGCATTCCCGTCAGGGAAGTGAAACGTCTTCGAGCCACCGGTATCTGCGATACCGGCCGGCGTAAATCCCATCCGGGGTATGGATCCGGGCTCCAGCTTCAAACCCTTGAAGCCGGGGAACTCCACGCCCCAGCAATCGAGCGCCGACACGGCATCGATACCCACACCCCAATATTCGTGCGTCAGCGGCTGGTAGAAGGCCAGCGTCATGGGATCGACCTTGACCACATCGCGCAGGAAGTCGCGGTAGCTCATTTTCGAGAGCCGCAGTTTCTTGTCCGCCGAAGACACACCCGGCATGAAATCGACGCCCGCGGCCTCGATGCGCAAAATGTCTTCCCGCGCCCGAGCCGGCAACGGATAGGCCGCTACAACCTTCCTGTCAGTGCGCTCGCCGGCCACGAGCTTGTCCGTCCCAAAAGTCTCGCGGTCAAAAAACACCGCCTCGCGTAAGCCCATCTCACTATAGAACTTCGGATGCGCCGCCTGCTGCGCAAGCGCCTCGACGTCGATTCCGAGCGCACGAATGAGCCCATCGGCGACGGGACCATAGGGTTTGGGACTCTCAATCAACTGCGTGCCGCCGTTGAGCAACTGCGTCTGGCCGCCGAGTTGAAATTCATTGCGCTTGGCGTGGCCCCCGAAATCGTCGTGATTGTCGAGCAGCAGAATGCGCGCGCTGGGCGCGGTCCGGGCCCTGAAGAACTGCGCAGCCGACAGACCGCTGATTCCAGCACCCACCACCACCAGGTCGTACGACTCGCCGGTATCGATACCGCGCGGCGCCCCAACACCGTCACGCAACGCGTGCGCACTCTCAAACGAGCCGGGATGACTCCCTCGCATCCCATTGAGAAGCGGCGGATAGTACCCGGGCATATCCTGCGCCGCAGTGCCGTCAGCAGCGTATGCCTTCAACAGCGGCCCCGTCAGAGCCATCGCACTGGCTACTAACGCGCCCTGCAAAAAGTCGCGCCGCGGAATCGCACGATCCTCTCCCAACTCGCTCATACTACAGGCGACCTCACGGCAGAACCGCGCCATGCCCGAACCAGCAAATACGCAATGATCGCCACCACCAGGGTGACCATACTCGCATAGAGGTCTTTGGCCATCCCGGTAAATGCCATGGCAACGAGCACGACCACCATCGCGGCAATGGCCGCATAACTCCCCCAGGGAAACAGCCACATCTGCACCGCTGGCGGCGCTACGCCCGCGCGCTCGCGCTCCCGTCGCAGGCGGATCTGCGCCACGGTCACCATCATGTAGACAAACACGATGAGCGCGCCCGAGGCGTTCACCAGAAAAGCGAACACCGCCTGGGGCGCCTGGGTTTCGGCCAGGATACCCAACACCCCCGCCAGCGAGCTCATCCAGACAGAGTTCACCGGAACGCGCCGCGAGTTCAGGCGCACGAGCGCCTGGGGCGCGTCACCGTGCTCGGCCAGTACGAACAGCACCCGGGAGCAGACATAGAAAGCCGAATTCAGGCACGACAACACCGCCGTCAGCACGATCGCCGACATCGCCATAGTGGCCCACCCGAAATGCATGGTCAGCAGCGCTTGCGCGAATGGCGACTCACCGACCTTCACCGAATTCCAGGGCACGACGGACACGATCAAAAAAATCGACCCCACGTAAAATGTGAGAACTCGTACGATGACAGACGTCGACATCCGCGCCACCGCGCGAGTGGGCTCACTCGACTCCGCGGCCGCCACGACCGTGATCTCAGCGCCGGTTAGAGAGAAAAACACAGTGACGGCGCCCGCCAACACCGCGACGAAACCATGTGGCATGAACCCGCCATGACTCGTGAGATTGCCGAACGTCTGCCCCTGCGGCGCAGTGAAGCCCAAAGCATAGGCCCCCGCCAGAGCGATAAACACAATAATCGCCGCCACCTTGATGGACGAGAACCAGAATTCGAACTCGCCGTACGAGCGTGCCGACATCAAATTGACGCCGGTCATCACCGCCATCAGGCCGATTCCGAGCTCCAGCAGCGAGAACTGCGGAAACCAACCATGCAGAATGTTCGCGCCGGCGATCGCCTCGACCGGCCCGGTGATGACCCAGAAATACCAGTACAGCCAACCCGCCACAAACCCGGCCCAGGGCCCGAGCCCTGCGCGCGGGAAGTCGGTGAACGACCGCACGTTCGGCAGTGCCACCGCCATCTCACCCAGCATCCGCATGACCAGCAGCACCAGCGTTCCGGTAATGAGATAACTCAGTACGATCGCGGGTCCGGCGGCGGCGATGGCCGCGCTGCTACTGACAAACAACCCCGCGCCGATGATACCGCCGATGGAAATCATGGCGATGTGGCGCGGCTTCAGTGAGCGACTCAGCTCTGACATCATGAACCTCTGGGACGGGTGACAATGCTGCCCGAAGCCGCCCGCGCGGTCTCGAGAAGCACCGAGGATAACCGGCTACGCATTGCTTCGAGCGTCCAACGACTCGTCGGCGCTGAAATATTGATGGCCGCGACGGGCAGGCCGTCCGGCCCCAGCACGGGGGCCGCGATCGTCAAGTCGCCGCGGTAGTATTCCTGCGCCGTCCACGCATAACCAGCCTCCCGGGCGGCATCGATCTGGCGCAGGATCTGCTTCGGATCCGTCAGCGTCATCGGTGTAAACGGACGCAGCGTCGAGCGACGCACGATCCGCTGCGCCTCAGCGCGTGGCAAAGCGGAGAGGTAGGCACGCCCGGCGCCCGCGCAATACATCGGCAAGCGGCGCCCCACCGGCATATGAATCAAAAAGCGCTTATGACTGGGAAACCGGGCGATATACACCATGTCGGTATCATCCGGCTCCGACAGGCTGACGGACTCGCCGCAGGTCTGGTTGAGATCGATGAGATGAGTGGTCGCCTGCTCGAGCAGCACATGACCGGAAAGATACGCATGTGCGATACCCAGCGCGCGCGGTGTCAGAACCCAGCGCTTCACCTGCGGATCGCGCCGCAGATAACCCAAACGCTCCAGCGTGTGAGTGCAGCGCTGCGCCGAGCTCTTGGTCATACCGACCGCGAGGCCGATTTCCGTGAGGTTGAGTGCGGTCTTCTCACCGCCAAAAACTTCCAGAATGCTCAAGGCCTTCTGTACGGTCTGGTTGAAAAGCGGATCGGTGGCGTCGCCTTCGAGTTGCTTACGAGGCGCGCTCTTTGCGGCGCGGCTGGAGCTCTTATGTGGTGGGCGCACGCGCAGTAGGTCTACGATACCGGGTCGGACGGGGTACACCTGCCTCCTGGGCAGTATCGCAGAGCCCTGCTGAACGTCAAGTCGCTGGCGTAACGAGCGCAGCGCCACGCTCACGAAACGCCGATCGCAACATGGACACGGCCGCGTAAGCCACGACCACGATGACGAGCCAGCGCAACGCCAGCAGTGGAAGCTGGCGCACGATGAAAATCGCGATGAGCACACCCACGGTGCCGCCAATCGTCAATCCCAACGCCGGTCCGTACGCGAAACGACCGGTTTTGAAAAAGCGCAGACTGGCGACCGGCTGCACGATCCCACACGTGCCCATCATGATGGGAAACGCCCCCAACGGGTGCAGACCCAACAGCGCCAGCAGCACCATGCTCGGCGCATAAGGTCCGATCCCGACACTCATCAGCGCACCGAACACGAAGTTGACGCCCACGGCCAAGCCGAAGCGCCACCCCTCGAGCCCCATGGCGGTGCCCCCGACGGGAAACGCGCCGAAGTTGGCCATCACGAAGAAAATGGCCGCGGTGAGCAGCGCCACGCCCATGAAGATCTGGATCGCTCGTCGCGGCAAGCCACTCACGACACCCGCTCCCAGCCATGCACCGAGCGTAGCGCTCGCGATCATCGCAATCAGTAGAACGGGCTCGACGGCAACCGCGGTAACCAGGACCGCCGTTTCCACGAACGCCGCGGCGTTGTGACCTACATTGAGGGTTCCCGGGATGAGCTCGTCGGGCGGCGTACCGCGGAATTTGAACAGCGCCGTCGTCGGCGCGAACGACCCTATTCCGAGCGCGTCGAGAAAATCGGTGCCGAAACCGATTGCGATATCCCCGGGCGTCGGGGCGGGCCGCACGCTGCGACGGCGCGCGTCGCGCACCCACGCTAGAACAAATGCGACATTGACGACCACCAGGGCGGCGAGCAGGGCAAGCTTCGCCACATTCATGGGCATCTCCAATCGATAATCGATACAACCATATCGTTCACCCCCGTCCACGGTAACGCCCGCGTCGCAGCCATTCAAGTGGCAGCACGGACTTCCGTGGCGTCGAGCAATATGCCAGACTCGGAGCCACACTCAATTGCACACCGCTGCCTGCGCGTCGCCTCGCACGGGTGACAGTCAATCAACAATCGCGGTTGCGGTGCTCGGGGAGTCCGATGAAAAGCTGTCTCATGCGCGCCGCTCTGCTGTCTCTCGCAACCTGCGCGCCGTTGCTCGCCGCCGCGCCGCCGCCGCCCCTGCCGGCCGAGCATCTCACGCTCACGACGCTGCCGCCGAATAATCCTCATCGGATCTACGTGCTGGATGAAGCGTTCCTCAACGAAATCGACGCACGTATCGATCTCTTCGACGGCGACACCTACCGCCGGCTGGGGCAGATCGACGCGGGCTTCAATCCCGGATTCACCTTATCGCCGGACGGCAAGACCAGTGTAGTGAGCACGACTTACTACGCCCGCGGCGCCCGCGGTGCGCGCACCGACGTCGTCGAATTCACGGACAACACAAACCTATCCGTGACGCACGAGATCGTCCTGCCGCCGAAGCGAGCCATGACGCTGCCGACGTATCTCAACATCGGCTACAGTTCCGACAGCCATTTTCTGTACGTCTCCTACGTTACGCCCGCAGCTTCCTTCGGAGTTCTCGATCCGGCCAAGGGCACGGTGCTGGATGAAATTGACACCGCAGGCTGCGTTCTCGTGATTCCTGCCGGACCCAACCGGGTATCGTCCCTGTGCGAAAGCGGCCGGATTCAGACAGTGACGCTCGACGCGCAGGGACACGAAGCCTCGCGCACCATGTCCGATCCGTTCTTCGATGCCGACACCGACCCGGTGTTCGTGCAAGGCGTGCCGATCACTGGCGGCTATGCTTTCCTCTCTTTCCTCGGCCAGGTGCACGAAGTCGACTTCTCAGGAGCACAACCGGTGTTTCAAAAGCCCTGGTCGCTGCTCAGCGCCGCCGACAAGGCCCAGAACTGGCGTCCGGGCGGCGCGCAGGTGGGCGCGATTCACCGCAAGTTGGGCAAGCTCTTCGTATCCATGCATCGCGGCGGCGAAGGCACCCACAAGAGCGGCGGTACCGAGATCTGGGTGTTTGACACGAAAACGCACCAGCGTGTGGCGCGCTGGCCGATGGCACCCCAGAAGCTCGCTTCCGTCCTGGCTGTACAGGTTTCGCAGGACGACGCTCCCCTGCTCTTCGCGGCGACGGAGAATGCCGACATCGCCGTGTTCGATGCTCTCACGGGAGAGTTGCGCCACGTCGAGAAGAAGTTTGGACAGACCCCCTGGCTCATAATGAATCCTTGAAGGGCACCGGCATGCGCTCGATCGACCGCCTGTTTGAAAACTCGTCGCGCTCCCTGGCGCGCCACACTTCACGCCGCAGCCTGCTCGCCACGCTGGGACAGATCCTGACTGGCGCCGCGCTGATTCCACTCCTGCCCGTCGATCGCTCCTCGCGCGCCGCGGCGGCGGAGCGCGCCGCAGCGGCGGCGCCCGGGGCAGCGAAGTCACCTGCAAAACCCGGTAGCAAAGCCAAAGCCGCCACCGACGATCCCTTGAGCTGCGACTACTGGAAGTACTGCGCGGTCGACGGATTCCTGTGCTCCTGTTGTGGAGGCTCGTCGAACTCCTGCCCGCCGGGAACCGCGCCCTCGCCCATCACCTGGATCGGCACCTGTCATAACCCCGCCGACAGCCGCGACTACATCGTGTCCTACAACGACTGCTGCGGTAAGGCGAGCTGCGGCAACTGCGAATGCAACCGCAACGAGCGCGAGAAGCCGATGTATCGGCCCTCGCGCAACAACGATCTCAACTGGTGCATGGCGAACACCGACTCCAACTACCACTGCTCGGTATCCGTGATCCTGGGGGTCGCCGAAAAATGAGGCGACGCCCTCCGCGCGCGGTGCCAGGTATTACGGCCACGCCTCTCCTCAAGAGCGCAGCGCCGGTCATCCCTGCAGCGCTCGCGCTGGCCCTGACATCCGTTCCCGGTTTCGCAGCCGATCCCGCCCCAGTCCGCTATCCCGACGGGGCCACGGCTTTCCAAGCCAACTGCGCCGTGTGTCACGGAGCGAAGGGAGCCGGAACCCCGTCGCTCGCGCCTCCGGTCACGTCCTACCCCGCCCGCTATGCAGCGAACGATGACGGACGCAAGCAGCTCGCGATGACGGTGCTAAATGGCATGTTCGGTGACATCGAAGTCGAGAAGAAACATTTCGACTTCAAGATGCCAGAGTTCATTCAGCTCGACGACGCGACCTTGGCGGCTGTGCTGAACTTCGTCGTATTCGATCTCGACCACGCCGCGGACGACGTGAAACCGATCGCCGCTGCAGAGATCGCTGCCGAGCGCGCCCACCCGATCGATGGCGCGGCCGTACGTGAGCACCGCAGCAAGTTGCTCGCGACGCTCGGACTCTGAAATGAAGCGGGCGCCAACTCGCTCGACACTGTTTTTACTTGCGGCAGCCGCCGCGAGCATCGTTACCGCGGTGGCGGACGCAAGCCCCCAGCAGGATTACATCCTCTACTGTATGGGCTGCCATGGACCGCAAGCCGAGGGTGTTCCCGGCAAGGTGCCGCCGCTCGCCCACGCACTGGGGCGCTACATGCGCTCGCCTGCGGGTCGCAACTACATTCTGCGCGTGCCGGGGGCCGCGAACTCGGTGCTCTCCGATGCGCAGCTCGCAGGCGTACTGAACTGGCTCGCTCAAACCTTTGACGCGCAGGAGCTCTCGAGCGACGTGCCGTTGTTCAGTGCGGCGGAAGTGACCAGTGTGCGGCACACACCGCTGCCGTCGGTATTGGCGACCCGCCGCGAAGTCGTTCGCGAGCTCGCCGCGACCGGCCTTGCACCTCCAGCGAGCTATTGAGGCGGCCTTGCTACACCGAAGTGCACCACCCGAAAGATGTTGCGTATACGCCTCAGATGAGGCCAAAAGGCGTTTGACGCGTGCTGTCGCGTGTCTTACAGTCGATCCAACAAGTCGATATCTGCCTATCGATTATCGATGAACAGCTGAGTCCGTCACCTGCCCGGCGGAACGAGGCGATGGGGAGTAAACATGCAGTCGTCGATCAACACCTCGAACCAACCCGGCATTCCACTGCGCGCGCTGCTCGCTCGCGGCAGGATCAAACGAACACTGGCGGGCTGCGCACTCACGGTGCTCTTCGCGCCCGGCGTTACGCTGGCAGCCGAAGCTGAGGAAGCAATTCAGCAGCCGCAGCAGATGCAAGAGGTGACGGTGACCGCGAACCGCCGCGAGGAAACGGCGAGCAAGGTGGCGATCAGCCTGAGCGCGTACACGCAGGAGGCGATGGACATCAAGGGCATCAAGGACATCGACGACATCGCCCGCTACACGCCTGGCGTAAAAGTCGATGCCAGCCAGTCGAACCAGATCTCCATCCGCGGTATCGCCTCCACCGGCGGCTCGGGAACCACGGGTATCTATATCGACGATGTCCCCATCCAGGTGCGCGACCTGGGATTCAACGCCGACGACGCACTGGTCAAGATCTTCGACCTCGATCGTGTCGAGGTGTTGCGCGGACCCCAGGGAACCCTGTTCGGTGCCGGCTCCGAGGGCGGGACCGTCCGCTACATCACCACGCAGCCGAGTCTCACGAAATCGAGCATCTACGCCAAGGCCGAGACGTCTTATACGCAAGGCGGAGCGATGAGCTACGAGACCGGCGTTGCCGGCGGCACTCCTATCATCGACGGCACCTTGGGCGTGCGCGCCAGCGCCTGGTACCGGCGCGACGGCGGTTGGATCGACCGCATCGACCCGACCACACTGTCGATCGTGGACCCGAACGCGAACAAAGATGACACGGCAGTGTTGCATCTCACCGCCCTGTGGCAACCGAACGATAACCTCAGGATCACGCCCAGCGTGTTCTACCAACACCGCGGGCGTAACGACGTGACGATCTACTGGCCCGAGTACTCGAATCCGAGTAAAAACCAGTATGTCAGCGCGAATCCCACGCCACGCCAGGAGCCCGACAACTTCTATCTCCCCTCGCTGAACGTGCAGGCGGACTTCGGACCGGTCACGCTGATTTCAACGACCGCCTACTTCCACCGCGACGAGGTCAGCGGCTACGACGGCACTCTCTACAACCTGGGCTACTATCAGACGCTGATCAGTCCGGCGGTCACTCCCGCGCCCGTGGGAGCGGGACTCTTCCCGCTGCTCGACGGATCGGGCGTGCACCTGCCACCGGGCCTGACGGACTACCGTGCGCCGGCCACTGTCACCAACCAGCAGCGCAATATCTCGCAGGAAATCCGGCTGCAGTCCAACGACCCCACCGCTCGCCTGAAATGGACGGTCGGCGGGTTCTATTCCCTCGATCGCCAGTTCAGTCTCGAGGAAATTCACGATCCGATGGCGGATGCGATGTTCAATGCGCTCCTCGGCGAGCCCATTGCCGCCTACTTCGGCACACCGCAAAACGCGGACGGCAGCTCGGTTCTGCCGATGGGCGACTCGTACTTCAACCGTCTCACCAGCCACGATCGCCAACTGGCCGGCTTCGGCGAAGTCAACTTCAGCCTGACGGACGCTTTGACACTGACCGCCGGGGTGCGCGTTTCAAAGACCACGTTCTCGATTCAGAGCCTCTCCGACGGCCCGCAGAACAGCGGCCCGCGACCCGGTGCGGCCCAGAACACCGAGACGCCGGTCACGCCCAAAGCGGGTATCCAGTACCAGATGGATCCCAACAACATGTTCTACTTCACGTACGCCAAGGGATTCCGCGCCGGCGGCGGTAACCCGTCGATTCCGTACGACCCCACCTACCAGAACACCACGCTCGGCTGTACACAGGACTTCCTCAATTTCGGCATCAAGAATGCGCCGGCCACCTACAAGTCCGATACCGTGCAGAGCTTCGAGGTGGGCGCCAAGAACAACATCAACAACGTGGTACGCCTCGCCAGCAGCATCTACTACATCAAGTGGAACAACATCCAGGGCAACGTAGTTCCCCCGATCTGCCAGATCCAGTGGACCGACAATCTCGGTGACGCGGTCTCGAAGGGTTTCGACATCCAGGCGACCGTGCAGGCCACCTCCGCCCTGGCAATCGATGCAACCTTCGGCTACACCGACGCCCGTTACACGAAGAACGGCTTCCCGACCGGCGCAATCACCTCGGGACCGAACGCACCACTGCCGCTGACGGTCAGTGGCGACGCTATCGGCGGACCCAACGGGATCGCCACCGGCTACTCGATCCCCCCGTGGACGGCGACGCTCGGCGCGGAATACCGCTTCAACGTACTCCAACACGAAGCCTTCTTCCGTATGGACTACGAATACGCAGCGGCGGACAAGTGGACCCACGCGGCGCTCGATCCGCGCTCCTCGCAGTATGATCCGACCGGATTTCCGACCGCGCGCCAGAGCTTCGCGTCACTGCGGACGGGGACGAATGTGGGGGATTGGCTGGTCTCGTTCTTCGTCGACAATCTCTTCGACGAAAATACGATCATCAACTACAACCATCAGACCAACTCCTACGACGGTAGCGGCAATCTGCTGGCGAGCCCCGCGTTCCGCTATATCGGGCCGCGCCCGCGCACCTTCGGCATCACGGCCACGTACCGCCACTAAGGAAAGTCTGCAGCCCTGTCGCGGGCCACAAAAACCGCGACAGGGCCCGCCTCAGGCGCGCATTCGGGCCGCGGTGCCACTCGAGCAGGCGCGCGCAGTCTCCATCAACACCGAAGCCAGCTTCGAGCGCAAATCCGCGAGCGACCAGCGACTGGACGGCGCCGAGATGTTCACGGCGGCGACCGGCGCACCGTCATCGCCGAAGACCGGCGCCGCGATGGTGACATCGCCGCGGTAGTACTCCTGGTCGGCCCACGCGTACCCCGCCTCCCGCGACGCCTCGATCTGCCTGACAATCTCCACCGGATCGGTGAGCGTCTGCGGTGTGAACTGTTTGAGAGTTGAGCGGCGCAGCAGCTTCTGCACCTCGGCCGCAGGCAACCCCGACAGGTAAGCCCGCCCGGAGGCCGTACAGAACATCGGCAGGCGCCGTCCGACCGGCATATGAATGAAAAAGCGCTTGTGACTCGGAAACCGCGCGATGAACACCATGTCGGTCTCATACGGCTCCGACAAGCTGACCGACTCGCCGCTCGCCTGATTGAGGTCGATAAGATGAGTGGTCGCCTGCTCGATCAGCGGGTGGCCGGAAAGATAGGCATGCGCCATG
>DATMQL010000518.1:0-14804 GCA_035566815.1 Steroidobacteraceae bacterium
CAGGTGCGCGAGGGCGTAGGCGATGAGTCCTTGCCCGAGTACCTGGGCAGCCCATGCGCATCCCGCCAACGTTGCCCATCCCCACAGCGTATCCGGCAGAAACTTCTGTGAAAGCGCCAGCGGTAACAACAGCAACGTGAAAACGACAGTCGAATTGAACATCACGATACCGGTACCGTAGCGCGCCCGCAGGCGTGCCACGGCAAGAATGTAGGCGGCAAAGAAACACGCCGTGCCCAGTCCGAACGCATCGCCGAGAAACGCCGAGCCTCCCTGCCCGAACTTGGGGCTCACAATCAACACCATCCCTATGAGCGCCAGCGCGGTCGCGCCCATGAAGCCGGCGCTCGGCCGCTGGCGCCAGCGCAACCAGGCAATGAAAGCGACGACGATGGGAGCCAGGCTCGCCTCGAGCGTGGAAGCCGCGATGGATGTGAGCACCAGCGACCAATGCCACAGCGCCAGGTCGCCCGCAAAGAGCGCACCGGCCAACAGGAAACCCGGATCGCGAAAGCTGGAGAAAACACGAGCGACGTTTCCGGTCCGCGGCCGCTGCTCGGCCTCGCCGTCTCGTTCCGCGGGTCGCTCCAGCAAGGCCCACACCGCTAACAGCGGTAGAGCGATACACCCGCGCCAGAAAGCAGTCGCCGTGGGACCGGTTTCCGAGAGCCGGACCAGGATACCCGCTCCGCCGGTGGACAGAGCCCCGGCGAAAAGCGCGATCAATGCTCCGAATTCCGTGTGATCGCGCGCTCTTTTCATATCATCCTCGGCGGGAATGATAGTCGGTCCGCGCGGCATGCGTCTGGCATACTGAGCCGCTTTTTTCATAAAAAAGGCATCCACTTGAAGCATCGCACCGAATTTTCCCGCGCTCGTCTTTATGCTGTGTTCATGGCACTCATCGCCTGTTCCGTCATGGCACAAGCCCCGACACTCATCGTGCTGGATGCCTGGACTCGCCAGGTGCCGGGCTCCGACGTAGCGGCCGCGTATCTGACCCTGCGGAACCCGACGACGAAGCCCATCACCATCGTCGGCATCGAGTCGTCGCTGGCGGAACACGCCATGATCCACGAGACAAAGACAGTGGGCGGCCAATCGCAGATGAGACCTCACGAACAACTGGTCATCGCGCCGGGGCAGACGGTGAAGTTCGAGCCCGGTGGACTGCACGTAATGTTGCATGGAATGACGCACCCTGTTCCCGTCGGACAGAGCGTCCCGCTGGTGTTGCTGCTCGCCGACGGCAGCAAGGTGCCGGCCGCGGCAGTGGTGCGGCCCCTGACCGCGCCATGACGCGCCGGAACGGACGCGCCACAACTTCACCCGCATGAGCCGCGCAGACTTGCCACTCGATCACATCACCCCTTACGACCGCTTCGCTTTGAGCGACGAGGATATTGAGCGGTTGTTGGTCAGTGGAGAACTGCGGCGCGAGTTGATCGTCTACTTCGGAGCGGATGAATACCGGGATCTGGCCCGACTCGCGCGCCAGGCGGCGGCGACGCCCATCAAGGACGAGTCGCTCCGCGTCATCATCGTCCCCGGCATCATGGGCTCGCAGCTCGGTCTCCACCGCACTGCTCCCGATCCGAACGATGTGCTGTGGGTCGATCCCATCGACATCGGCTTGGGGCGCCTGGCCGCGCTGCGTCTGCCTGGAGCGGCACGCATAGTGTCCCTCGGCGTGGTCATCTATTCCTATCTGAAGTTGAAGCTCCATCTGCGTGCCGCAGGCTTCGCTGCCTCTTTTCACGATTACGACTGGCGCCTCGGCGTCGACGAGCTCGGCCGCTCGTTCGCGGATCGTCTGCGCAATGAGCCGTCGGAACGGCTCGCGATCGTCGCGCACAGCATGGGTGGGCTCGTCAGTCGCGCGGCCGTCGTGCTGCCCGGCGCGGAGCGAGTCGAGCGAGTCCTCCTCCTCGGCAGCCCCAACTACGGCTCGTTCGCAACGATCCAGGCGTTACGGGGCACGTACGCCGTCGTCCGCAAGCTTGCCCGACTGGCGGGTGATGCATCCGCCGAGTTTCTTTCGGGAGAGATTTTCAACACCTTCCCGAGTCTCTACCAGATGTTGCCGGCGGCAAGCTGCGGCGATGGCACCGACCTGTTCGACGCCGGGTCCTGGCCGCGCTCCGGACCGCGACCGGATGTGTCTTTGCTGGAGCATGCACGTACCGTACAAAGCACGCTCGCCCATCCAGACACGAGATTCGCGTCGATTGTTGGAATCGGGCAGGAAACGGTTACGGCCGTCCGCCGGCGCACCGACGATTTCGTGTATACGATCACTCGACACGGCGATGGCACTGTGCCCGCGATAAGCGCGGCGCTCCCCGGCGCACCCGCCTATTATGTTCCGGTCGCGCACAGCGACCTCACGCGCGACCCGGTCGTCGCGGCGGCGGTCGTCGATCTGCTGCGGAAGGGGTCGACGAGACGCCTGCCGACGAAGTGGGCTACGACGAGTCGCGCGCAAGCCAGTATCACGGACCGCCAATTGCGCCGTACCCACACGCAGAAGGTTGATTGGGCGGCGCTCGAGCCCGACGAAAGGCGTATCTTCCTGCAGAGTCTGAACGAGCCGCCCAAACTGCAGTTACGGATACCATCAAAAAAGAAATCGCCCGCGCGCGAGCGCAGCGCGGCCAGGTTGCGCCGACGTTGAAGGGGGGTGAAGTATGCTGGAAGGCAGTGGTTTCGCCGAGCTGACACAGTCCATTCCGGACGCGCAGCACTTGGTGCGTGTCAGCCTGCGCTTGGTTATTGCGCTCATCGTCGGCGGCTTGGTCGGTCTCCAGCGGGAGCTCACCCATAAGCCCGCGGGCTTGCGCACGCACATGCTGCTGGCTCTCGGAACCGCCCTGATTGTCATCACCGCGGACGAGGCCGGGATGAGCAAGAGCGACTTGTCGCGCGTGTTGCAGGGGTTGATCACCGGCATCGGCTTTCTGGGTGGCGGCGCCATCCTCAAGCTCACTGCCGAGCACGAGATTCACGGCCTCACCACCGCCGCGGGGATCTGGCTAACGGCCGCGGCCAGCGCGGCGGCGGGGCTGGGTCAACTCGCCCTGGCGATAGTCGGGGTCTGCCTCGGTCTGTTGGTATTAGCCGCATTCGTCAAAGTGGAAAAGCGACTCGACATCGCCTCCAGGGACGCCGCAAACCGCAAAGCACCCGGGAAAAAGTCGCCGACGCCCGAGGACGGCGACGGCTGACTGACTCGCGGCCACGACCTTACTGTTCACGCTGGCGCAACGCCTCGCGCAGGCGCGGCGCCTCAAACCAAGGCGGCGTCCGTCTCCACCACACTGTTGGCACCGCTCGTGACAATCCGAGCCAGCCCAATGGTCACCGGCAACACCTGCTCGGCGTAAAACAACGCCGTGCGAAGCTTGCCGCTGTAAAACTCCCGATCCGCGCCGTCCTTGTGTTTCCCGGCGATGGCCGCCGCCCGTGCCATGAGCCAGCCGCCCACGACATAGCCGCAAAGCTTCAAATACGGCACTGCCACCGCCATCGCGCGGTCGGGACGTTGGGAGCCCATCATTTCGAGCAGTGCGCCGGTTGCTCCCTTGAGAAGTCCGACGGACTCTAACGCGGCCTTCCGTGTCGCGCCCACGACCGGGTCGTCGGCAGACAGCGCCTCAAGCTCGCGCGACATGTCCGCCAGCAGCGAGCTCATGGCCGCGCCACGATCCCGTCCGAGTTTTCTCCCGAGGAGATCGTTCGCCTGAATCCCCGTGGTGCCCTCGTATATCGTCGTGATACGTGCGTCGCGAACGTACTGCGCGGCGCCCGTCTCCTCGATGAATCCCATTCCGCCGTGAACCTGCACGCCGATGGCAGCCATCTCATTGCCCATTTCGGTGCACCAGCCTTTCACGATCGGGATCAGCAGATCGGTGCGCGACTGTGCCGCCGCACGATGTCCTTCGTCGCCACTGTATGTGGCAAGGTCGAGTTGAAACGCCGCGTACAGGGCCAACGCGCGAGCGGCCTCCGTAGTCGATTTCATCGTCAGGAGCATTCGCTTGACGTCGGGATGATGAATGATGGGCGCAGGCCCGCTCGGTTGCGGAACCGGCGGCTTACCCTGGATCCGGGTGCGCGCCCACTCCACTGCATGTTGGAAAGCGCGCTCGCCCACGGCGTAGCCTTCGAGCCCGACAGACAGGCGCGCGGCATTCATCATGATGAACATGTATTCCAGGCCGCGATTCGCCTCGCCGACCAGGTAACCCTGCGCGCCATCCTGATCGCCAAAGGCCAGCGCGCAGGTGGGACTGGCGTGGATTCCGAGCTTGTGCTCGATCGATACACACCGGACTTCATTGCGGGCGCCGAGCGAGCCATCCTCGTTCACCAGCCACTTCGGCACGATGAACAGCGAGATACCCTTCACTCCCGGCGGGGCTCCTTCGATGCGCGCCAACACCATGTGGATGGTGTTACTCGTCATGTCGTGATCACCCCAGGTGATGAAAATCTTCTGTCCGAAGATGCGATAGCGCTTGCCGTCAGGTACCGCTCGCGTGCGCACCTGCGCGAGGTCGGAGCCCGCCTGGGGCTCGGTGAGGTCCATCGTGCCGGTCCATTCACCGCTGATCATCTTCGGCAGAAACAATTGCTTCTGTGCCGGCGAGCCTGACAATTCCAGCGCGTGCACGGCGCCGTGTGTCAGCATGGGACATAACTTGAAGGCCAGATTCGCGGCGGCCCAGAACTCCTGCACCGCTGTCGCCAGCACCTGCGGTGCGAGTTGTCCACCGTACTCGGGGGGCGCGCCGAGTTGCGGCCAGCCGCCGGCGGCAAACTGTTGATAGGCGTCGCGGAAGCCGGGCGCCGTCACGACCCCGTCCGGTGTCCAGCGAGCACCTTCGGTGTCACCCGGCTTGTTGAGAGGATCGAGGACACTCTGCGCAAAGCGCGCGGCTTCTTCGAGCACCGAGACGGCGAGCTCGTCCGAGTACTCGGCGAGTCCTGGACAGGAAGCCAGCTGTGCCGCTTCCAGTAACTCCTCGATTACAAACCGCAATTCCCGTAGTGGTGCGCGATACATGTGAGTCCCTCGAGATAGGGAGCCTATTGTATCCGGTTTTGGCGTTATCTTACTCGCCGGTAACATGACGCCACAAAGAGCCCCGCCAGGAGCCTGTCTGACTTAAGGCTCCCAGGGCGCTCAGTCGGCGGGCGAGTTGGAAGCGGCGAGCGCCGGGACGATATTCGCGGCCAGGAAATCCACGAACCGCTGCACGCGAGGATCCGCCTCCAACGAGGCCGGGTACAGGGCATACAACGCCGCTGCCGGGGGCAAGGTCCATTCGGGCAATACCGATTTCAGACGCCCGGTGGCAAGCCCCTGACGACACAGAAATTCCGGCAACAACCCAATCCCGAGGCCGGCGGCGGTCGCGGCGTGCAGAACCCCGGGATCGTTGATCGCGAGTTTCGGTGCCAGCAGCACCTCCGCTCGTTGCGAGCCGCGCTCCAGCCTCAGTCGAAACTCGGGCAGATCGGACGCCTCGGGGGTAAGCAGATCGTGCGAGCGTAAGTCGTCCGGCCGCATCGGAAGTCCACGCAGCTGGAGGTAAGCCGCGGTCGCACACAGCAGGGCGGGCGGCGCTCCCAGAAGGCGCCCGGTGACAGCGGGGTCGGGGACCGCTTGCGGTCTGATTGCAACGTCCCAGCCATCTACGAGGCTCTCGTTGTCCAATGCGACTTCCAGCGGAAGATCCGGAAAGGCCTCGAGAAATCGCGGCACCAGTGGGGTCAGAAGCACGCGCCCGTAAGTTGGATCGGCGACGACGCGCAGAGGACCGGCGACCGGCGCGTGCAACTTCGCGATGGCCGCGCGTGCGGCGTCCGCTTCTTCGACCACCCGCTTCGCGTGCGGATAAAGAAGACGGCCGGCGGGGGTGAGCCCTACCCGCCGCGTAGTGCGCTCCAGAACGCGCACCCCGAGTCCGGTCTCGAGGTCGGCGATCGCCCGACTCACCGCCGCCTTGGGAACCCCTAGCGCCCGGGCCGCCGCGGAGAAGCCGTTCAGGTCCACGACCTTGGCCAGGACGGCCAGCTGTGCAGGGGTCCAGATCAGATTCAAGGTAGCTCCAATCTCCTGGTGGTCGGCCCCTATTGTTTCACCCAAGAGGCACGCAGGCCAAGCTTCGGACGGGTAGAATTCGCGGCCCGATTTCTTAGTCGCCTTCCTTTGTCCCCAGGGAGCTTTCATGAAGATCACAGTCAAGGCCGCCACCGTCGACGTATTCGCCAACTCACTGACCAGCCTCAGCGCGCTGCTCGAGAAAGCGCTCGCCAATGCGACCGCCCGCAAGTTCGAGCCGAGCGTGCTCTTCAACGCGCGCCTCGCGCCCGACATGTTTCCGCTCTCGCGGCAGGTGCAGATCGCCTGCGACCTCGCGAAAAATTCCGTATCCCGTCTCGCAGCCCTGGAGCCGCCGCGTTTCGAGGACAACGAAAAGACGATAGAGGAGCTGCGCACGCGCATCGCGCGGACGATCGATTACATGAAGGGCATTCCCGCGAGCGCCTTCGAGGGCTCCGAAGACCGCGACCTCAAAGTTCCCGCCGGTCCGGACAAGTTCCTTGACTTCAAGGGACTCGACTTCGTGCAGCGCTGGGCGATCCCGAACGTGTTTTTCCATATCACGACCGCGTACGCCATTCTCCGCCACAACGGCGTCGACATCGGCAAGCGCGATTTTATCGGCGCCCACTGAGCACGCGCGCCTTTCGTCTCGACGAAGTTGGTTCGTCGAGACGATCTTGCGGACAATACGTATCTGCACGAGCATTGTTAAATGCGCCGTGTTGAATATGACAAACGGCCACTGAAGAACCGTTTGCATTCGCCGACAGAACGCGAAGGCAATCACGGCACCGCGTCATAGCACCTGCCACTCTATCCACCGCCGGGCGACATTCAGTGGTCCGGCCCGTGCGCATCCTGGATGGGGAAGTCCTTGCAGCCACTGAATGCTATGGCCGTGCGTCCGCCTATCAACACGCCTGCCGCTGCCGCAAACGCGGCGAGCGAGCCTATTACAGCCGAATCGCTGGGGTGGCAGTTACGTGCGGCATTGCCGCCGCTGCGCCTGCATTCGGTTTCACTTTTCGATGAGCAAGCCAACGTGCTTTGGCTCAGCGAGGGCGCTTTGGGGCCGGACGAGCACAATGTCGTGCTCGACGCGATGGAAACGCTCACGAATGACAAGTCGCTGGCGTGCCATGAAAACGGCCTCGAAGACGGGCGTGTAGGTATTTTCCTGCCGGTGCGCGCGCCGCAGGGCGATCTCGTCGGCGTCGCCATGATCCTGGCGGATCTCAAATCGGTCGGCGACGGCGTTCTGGAAAAAATTGTGAGTCCGCAGGTGCGGACCATCATGCAGAAGGTTGCGGTTCTTCTGCGCGCGACGTCAGCGCGCCCGAGTGACCCAGCTGCACCGATTCCCGTAGCCATTGCGCCGGTCATCGAGCTTACGCCCGAGCGGGCACCAACACCCGCGCGCGCCGCGGCCGCGCCAGCTCCACAGGCGCCGGCCGTTCCGCCAACATTGTCCGCCCCGGCGCCGGCGGCGAAAGCAACGACTGCTGCTCCGGCAAAGCCTGCCGCCAACACCAAACTCAACGGCTCGCACGGCGCCGCGACTCCGGCCACTGCGGCGCCGGCTCCTGCTCGGCCTGCTCCCGCACACCTCGCCCCGCCGGTTGCTCCCGCGGCAGACCAACAGTCGCTGTCGCCTCAGGCTATCGATGACATCCTGGAATTCGAGCTGTTTCCGAATGCGGGAGCGCACGACGAAGAACTCGTCCCGAAGTCGCCGGCGTCGAGCTTCCAACAGGCGGAAGCGCTTGCCTGGGAGCCGCCGACCTCGAGTTACCAGGTTCTGAACCAGGCACCGCCGCCAGTCGCACACTACGAGCCGGCCAAATCCGCCGCGCCGGAACCGGCGGCGCGCGCACCGGCTCCGGTGAAATCAGCAGCTCCCGCGAAGCCGGTGGCTCCCGTGAAGGCGGCCGCGCCTGCGCCGGCTGTTCCGGTGACACCAGGGCCGGCCGCCGTATCCGCGTCCCTCGCATTACCGAATATTGACGTTCCGATCCCCGAGGCTCTGCAGTCAAACGGCGCTGCTTCGAGCTTTGCACCGGCCGCGTCCGGGCCCGCCGCGAGTTCCGCGATAGTCGTGCCGAACGTGCCTACATTGCAGGCAGCCGGCCCGGCACCGGTCTTAGCTCCGGCCGCGACGACTCCCGCTGCGATCGACAGCGCGCCGCTCGTCCCGGCGACAAACCCGCTCGGCAACCCAACACCGGTGCCGGCGGCAAAATCCACGGGCGCGACGACTACCTCGAAGGCCCTCGGGTCACCCGTCGCCACGACCGGGACGTCCCGTTCCCTGAACGGGTCCACCAGCATCGTTCAGTCGCTCAACGGCAGCGCTGCGTCCGCGACATCCCGTAACGTCGCTCTCGATCCGTCGAGCCTCATTCTCGACGTGCAGCCTTTCTCGAAACTTCGTCCGGGCGGCCGTTTGCGGCGCTACGAAGTACTGCCGCGTATCCCGCACCGGGACTCGAACCGGGCGCCCGCCGCGATGGATGGGCTGGCCCTGCAGAGACTGTTGTCCTGGCTCGGCTCCAACCGCTCGGCCTGGAACCTCGAGCCCACCAGTTTCAGTTTGAATCTCTCCATCTCGACTCTCGAGGACGAGCGCTTCCCGCAGCAGGTCGCGTCTTCTTTGAAGGCCAACGGCATCGCGCCGGACAACCTGGGATTCGAGATCGCGGAGCCGCTGTGCACCCAACGGCGCGCGCAGGTGGAACGGTTCATTTCCCTGTGCGACAAGCTGGGATGCTTCGTCGTCATTGACGATTTCTCCTTCGATTCTTCGGTCCTGCCGCTGCTGCGCTCGAAGGCGCTGCGGCTGGTGAAGATCGATCCCAAGCTCACCTCGGCGGCGCTGCGCGATAAGCTGTCACAGGCCATGGTCGTTGCGATCGTCCAGGCCGTGAAAGTGCTGGGCATCCACTGCGCCGCCAAGCGGGTCGAGTCGCAGGCCTCCCTGCAGTGGCTCACGGCGATCGGTTGCGATCTGGCCCAGGGACCGGCGCTCTCGCAGGTGCTGCCGATCGAGTCGCTGAATATGCCGCAAACGCCGGCGGCTGAGGCCGGGAAGGCAGTGAGCTGAGCCTCGAGCCGGGGCCTCGGACCCAAGGACCTGGCGCGCCCTGACCGGCGTGGCCTCAGCGGCGCCGCCCGACCCTGATCCCTCGCCTGGGCCCTTGCCTGGGCCCCGTCGCCCTGCGACGAGCCGAGCCCCGTACACGCCCGTCCGGCGACGCCCGCCGGCGAGATGGCCTAAGCTTCCCGGGTAAGGCGGCCGCCCGTCGCCCCGGCGTAAGGCATGTTGACGCTCGAACAATTCCGCTCCAACCGGAACGTGCTCTTCTGGAGCCTGCACGCGGCTGGCTGGGGTGCGTATGCCATTACGCAATACTTCGGCGCTCTCCTCTACGAAAAGCCCAATAGCTACGCGCAAGTCATCGTCGTAGCAGCTCTCACGGGATTCGTTGTCTCCATGCCCATGCGGTACATCTACCGCCTGCTCTGGGGCCGCTCGCCACGCACCATCGTTCTCGGCGTGCTCGCCACCTGTTACGTCACCGCGCTTGCGTTGCGTACGGTCATCAACCTCGCCTACAAACAGCTCGTCGAGCCCGACTGGCAATTCAAGACGCTGTTCGAACTGTTCGGGGGCGCTATTTCCACGACATACCTGCTGTTGTGTTGGAGCGCTCTCTACTTCGGTATCCGCTATTACGAATCCCAGCAACAGCAACAGGAAGCCGTCCTCAAGGCCGTGGCGCTGGCGCAGGAATCGCAGCTCAAAATGCTGCGCTACCAGTTGAACCCCCATTTTCTGTTCAACACCCTGAACGCCATCTCCACTCTCATTCTCGACAATCAGAACCGCACGGCCAACCACGCCATCACCCGGCTCTCGGAATTCCTGCGCTACACGCTCGACCAGGATCCGATGAAGAAGGTGACGCTACGCCAGGAAATCGAAGCGCTCGATCTCTACCTGGGCACCGAGCGTCTGCGCTTCGGCGAGCGGCTGCGGCTCGAGTACGCGATAGAGGGGCCGGCACTCGAAGCCCTCGTGCCCAGCCTTCTGTTGCAACCTCTGCTGGAGAATTCACTCAAATATGCGGTCTCACCGCGTGAGCAGGGTGGCTGCGTCCGAATCGAGGGCCGTACCCGGGGCTTGATGCTCGAGGTCAGCGTCATCGACGACGGACCGGGTATGCGGGATCGATTTTCGCCGAACGAGCGCCGTGGTGTCGGATTACGGAACACGCGCGAGCGCCTGGCCGTGCTCTATGGCGAAAACCATCGCTTCGCGGTGCTCAACAGTCACCCTGGACTGCGCATCGACATGGCTCTACCGCTCGAAACGGCCCCCGCGACCGTCGAGCCCGCTACGGATATGCCCCAGAGAGCGCGCGCATGAAGATCAATACGATCATCGTCGACGACGAGACACTCTCACGACGCGGTATCGAAATCCGATTGCGCGAGGCTGGCGATTTCAACATCGTCGCTCAATGTACCAACGGCCGCGAGGCTCTCGCCGCGATCTCCAGCTACAAGCCCGACCTCGTGTTTCTCGACATCCAGATGCCGGGCATGTCGGGCTTCGAGGTGTTGGCCCACATTCCGCACGAGTCGCTGCCCGTGCTGGTGTTCGTCACGGCTTATGATCAATACGCCATCCAGGCCTTCGAGGCGCGGGCGGTGGACTACCTGCTGAAGCCGATCGACGAGGCCCGCTTTCAGACGGCACTCGAGCGGGTGCGCGAGCATGTACGAGCGAAGTCAGCCGCCAATCAGCGTGACCGGCTCATGGAGATCATCGCGGAGATCACCGGATCGGGTGAGCTTGCGCTCGACGAGTTATTGACCCGCGGCCGGGCCGCGGTGGAGGCACGGCACCCGGAAGTGCTGCCGATCCGGCAAGGCCGGGAGACCGTGCGAGTCCCCGTTGCCGCGATCCGCTGGATCGACGCTGCGGGCGATTACATGTGCATCCATGCCGGAAACGACACTCACATCCTGCGCGGGACCATGAAAGAGCTCGAGGAGCTACTCGATCCGAAGCTCTTCCAGCGGGTGCATCGCTCGACGATTGTGAACCTGCGCCTGGTAAAAAGCCTGCGGGCGCACATGAATGGTGAGTACTTCCTCACCCTCGACGGAGGGCACGAGCTGAAGCTCTCGCGTACCTACCGCGACAAGGTGGAGTACTTTCTGAACACTTCCGGCGCCAACTGACGCCGGATCAGGCGCGTCGCCGGAATGAGCCCGTGGTAAACAGCGCGTAGTCGCAGTCGACGAGCTTTACGCAGTTTCGGCCGCTGCGCTTCGCGCTATAGAGCGATTCGTCGGCCAATTGCACAGCCCCCTCGGGGGTTCTGCCCATCTTCGGACGAACGACGGAAATGCCAACACTCGCCGTGACGAACGGTGCCGTCGGTGAGTCTTCATGGGGAATCTGCAGCGCCAGGATCGACTGCCGCAACTCTTCCGCCAGCTCCTGCACGAATTCGCCGCTCATGTCGAAAAGAGCCAGCACGAACTCTTCTCCACCGTAACGCGCGGCCATGTCCAGGGGGCGCCGGGCAAAGCCCTGCACGACTTGCGCGACGCGACGTAGAGCCTCGTCACCGCCCTGGTGACCATAGCGGTCGTTGTAGGCTTTGAAGTGATCGACATCGATCAGCAGAAGCGCGAGTGAGCGCCGGTCGCGCAGACCCTGCTGCCACATGCGCGGGAAATGGTCATCGAACGCGCCACGATTCTTCAGGCCCGTGAGTCCGTCACGAGCCGCCATCTCGCCCATGAGTCCGCGCTCCAGGAAGGACGTGCGCAACTGCCGCTCCACTCCCCTGTAGACGAAGGCGCCCACGGCGGCGGTTATGGTGAGCACGCTGACATAATAAACAACGGATTCCACCGGCTCGCCAACCAATGCGAGCGCCGCGCCGTGCGCGAGAATCATCAGCGCGTTGGCGATGAGAGCTTCGCGAAACATCTGTCCGCCCAGGAAGAAGAGCGCAATGCTGTAAGAAGTGAGGAAGTAGAACGGATCGGGATGCCCGACCAAAATGCGGCTGGCAATTCCGACGGCGGAAATGATTCCGAGCAGCGGTAGCGCTATTCGCGCCGCCGGCAGGTACAGGCGCTCATAGAAAGGACTCCACGAGGCCCACAGCAGGAACATGCTCACGGGAATCGCCACACCCACCCAGCCAACCAACACACTCCGCACGGGCAGGCCGTCGAGCACGACCAGGTGAATCGCGACGGCGAGACTCAGTAGACAGGTCGCAAGCTGAAAAAAGCGTACACGCGAACGCACGCGGTCCAGGTGGAACGCCTGAAAATCCTTCTCCAGTGCCGTAGCGAAGCGCAGATCGGGAAAATCCCGGCGCAACTCGTTGGCATAGGGGGAATCAGGAAAGTGCTCGAGATCGAGCAGGGCCGGTATCTGCATTGAGAGCTAAATTTATCTCACCGTGGCCGCGGAAAGTGTGACGTACTTCCGCTGATGGCGCCATCTTGCAACGCCACTAAGCGGCGACGCACATCGTGTCATGAACGCGACAGCCCGAAGCAACTCCGCTGTCACAGACACGCGGGCATCTTCTCTTTTGAATTCAGCAGTCTTCAACGCACTCTTCCAGTCGCCATGCGATGTGGCCTCCCGTCAGCATTCGCGAGGACCGCCCGAGCGCCGTCAGGTTCACGATCTGAAAATATTTTCGCTTCGCTCTCCTGTTCGATCGACTGAGCTTCGAGTCGAGCGCAGGGTCTACCGGTGTCATGAGTTGGTTCGCCCTCGACCCTCGCACTCAACTTAATTGCGCCGTTTCGGTTGAATGAACGTCGGTGTGGGCCGGCGTGCCCGGCGCGCGCCCGATCGGCCTGGCATGAAGCGCGCCCGCGAATGCGACCTTAGGCTGAAGCATGGGGCTTGGACGCTGTCACAAGTCGCCGCGAAAGTGCGACCTGCGTCACACTCCGGGACGCCGGCTCGCCGTTGTGTGAGCCATCGCGAGGCCATCCCGCCTCAGCATTGCTTAGATACGCGTAGACACGCGCAACGCGTCAAGTGCTACGGACTGCGGCGGAGCTCGGCCATGGAGTCGCGCCTGTTCCGTCACTCCGATTTGCATTTTGGCGCAGCGTCAACGAGGCTCGAAATTATGGAAGCTGCGTCTCGCCCCGTCTTTGAGCCGCTCACCGACCTCCCGGTCGAAGCGCCCATCGACGGAAGCGTATCGGTCGGAGCGGCGCCCTCTGCCTCCGGAGGCCCCGCCCATGCGGGGTCCCAGAAGGGCGAGTCCGACGACTCCGCCGCGGAATTGATCGATCCCGAGAGCCTTCTCGGGACGAGCGAGCCCGATCTCCTGCTGGCGGCGCTGAACGAAGCGGCTTCCTCTGGCCGGCATACCTCCGGCACGGCGGCCAGCTCCACTGCGCCGGCGGCTCCCGCCGCGAGCACATCGTTCGTTTCGGACGCTGATGATTTGCTGGGCATGAGTCAGCTGCTGGCGGCCGACGACCCTGCGGTGCCAGCACCGATTCAAATCCCCGCGGGCGCAGCGAAGTCCTCGACGGCGACGGATTCGCATAAATCGCCGGCGGGATTTGGAATACCCCCCGTGCCCGGAGCACCTTCGGGCCAGGCCGCCAAGCCGGCCACGGCGAAACCTGCCAGCCCCGCGTCGGCCGACCTTGCCGCCGTGGCCGCGAAAGCTTCCGGCCCTGTGTTAGCCGCCTCCGCAACGAGCGCCACAAAGACTTCCAGCGCCGCATCAGTCGCCTCAACGGCCTCTGGCGCTTCAGCCACCACCTCCACGTCCGGTTCGTGGGCGGCGGCGCCTTCCAACGCCGCGTATTCGGGCACGTGGGCTTCGCCCATCCTCGACGTCTCCGACCTGGGATCGGGCGACTCGCCGGTACCGCCGACTCTTTCGGCAGCGCCTGCGACACCAACCCCGAGCGCAGCGCCGGCATCCGCCTCAACCGCGAGTGCACCTTCGACCCCAACGTCGGCTGCGTCTTCGACATCGACTTCGGGCTCGCGAGAGTCACCTCTAGCAGCAACTTCATCGTCAGCAGCAGCTTCATCGTCGGAAGCAACGCCGCCTGCTTCAAACACATCGGCACCGGCGCCGAAATCGGCTGTGGCGCAAACACCGCCAGCGGGCACAGCTCCGCGCGCGTCCGCGGTGACTGCAAAAACCAACGCTACACCAACAGGCTCCACATCCGCCCAGGCGCGTGCGGCGAATATCGGCTCCGCGTCCGGATTGGCGTCGCCGGGATCAGCATCGCCTTCGCCTGGATCTGCGCCCGGGTCCGCGTCGGGGTCCCCATCTGGGTCCGCGCCTGCGGCCGCCGCGCCGACGCGAGCCGCCAACTCGGCAGCTCCCACCGTTTCGTCCACCCGGCCCGCGACCGCCGCAAAGCCAACATCCTCGACGTCAGCAGACGCTAAACGCCCTTCGGCGCCATCTGCAGCGTCGCCCACGGCGCCACCCACTGGCTCTGCAACGGTCACACGCTCCGCGACGGCCTCAAAACCGGTGCCGAGGTCGGCGGCGATACCAACAGTACCGCCAGCACGGCCCGCACCGGCCGCCTCGCCACCGCCGTCAGCGAAGCCGCCGCCGCGGCCGGCAAAGCCGGGAAGCTCGTCCGCATCGGC
>DATMQL010000519.1:0-2754 GCA_035566815.1 Steroidobacteraceae bacterium
GCAAGGATGGCGACATCCGCCACCAGGGCAGTATGGACAAGGTCCCCGAAATCGATGACGCCGACGACGACATCCTCATTGCCCGGATCGACAAGGACGTTCATGTCATTCATGTCGTTGTGGATCACCTGCTGCCGCAGAAGTCCGAATTCCGACTGAACCCGAGCGTCGATCTTACGCATCAAAATGGTGCCGTTCTCCGGGAAGTCCCCGAACTCCTCCAACAGCCCGAGCGTTCTACCCATGTGGCGCAGATCCCATATCAGCGGTCGCGAGGCCGCCGGATGCGTGAAGGTACGAAGTGCGAGGCCTAATCTCGCCGCCATGCGCCCGCACGCCGCCCGCTGCGCAGACGATCGGGCCGATGAGCGAAGTGTTTTCCCCGGTAGGTAGGTCAATATGCGCGCCGTTCGCCCCAGGCCTGCGGCGTCCTCAAAGCGAGAACTAGTGAGGCCATCACGATTTCGCAGCACCCTGGGACACGGAAACCCCGGATCCACGCGCTCGACGTGAAGCAGCGCCGCCGTGGGCAAGTCGGTAACGACAGGGTCCTCCGCCGCGCTCGCTATCTTCAAAACGTACTCGCCACCGTCCGAGCCAACGAGTTTGAAATTCTCGTCGCGCTCGCCCGTCAACCGGGTACCGGTGGCACGCAGGTCATACTGCTCACGCGCGAATTCTTCAGCCTCGTCGCAAGATGTTGCGACCGAAGGGGCGACCATGGTTGCCATGAACGCATCCAGATCACTTGCCGACATGGGTAGCTCCAGTTCACGGCAATCGGGATGCTCGCCGCGCGACGGCCTATTGTACTAGGAGCCTGTGTGACTAATGCTCGCCTACTGCGGCCGCCCCTCATCGGCATCTTTCTGCGATCGTTTCCCTTAAATAGGCCCCCGCTATTCGCGGGAAACGATCGCAGAAACCTGCTCGATGAGGGTCGCCCTCGCTACGGCGATCATTAGTCACACAGGCTCCTAGTCGGTCGCAGGCTCAGCCACTGCCTCCGGCTCTCCGCTACGCACAGTCGTCTGCGCAAGCACCATCGCAATAGCCGCGCACGCGGCGATCCCGGCGACCATGGGCAGCGCCGTACCGTTCTGGAAGCTTCCCACGAACACCATAATCACGGCGCCGGTGACAAACTGTATCGTGCCGATCAGCGCCGACGCCGTTCCTGCTATGGAGCCGTGGTCCTCCAACGCCAACACCGAGGTAGCGGGCATAAACACGCCCAGGCATCCATACCCAACAAACAGAAACGCGGCCAGCACGAAGAGATTATCGACGCCGGAGGCGAACACCGCCAATAGCGTGAGCAGTACGGCCGCGTAGACGATCACCGCAGCTCGCACGAGTCGACGCAGCCCGAAGCGCGCCGCAAGCCACGAAGTGAGTTGCGCCATCGCGAAGAAGGAGGCCGCGTTGGCGGAAAAGCACACACTGTAGAGCCTGGGAGTCAGGTGGTAGTGCTCGATGAGCACGAACGGCGAGTTCGACAGGTAAACGAAGAAGCTCGAGATTCCGAACGCCCCGATGAACGCGAGGCCGAGGAAGTGCCGGTCGCGCAGCAGCAGTCCATAGGCGGCGATGGCGCCGCGAATGCTGCTGTTGGCCCGTTCCGCGGGCTCGCGCGTCTCCGGGAGGGTGCCGAGGATGAAGGCCCCAACCACGGCAGCGGCGAGCACCGCCCAGAACACGGCTCGCCAGCCTTCGAGTTGAATCACGAAGCTTCCGGTCAGTGGCGCCAGGATCGGGGAGATACTGAACACCAGCATCAGAAGCGACATGAGGCGTGTAGCGTCGATGCCCGTATGCAGGTCGCGCACAATCGCCCGCGGGATCACCATGCCGGCGCAGGCGCCGATGCCTTGCAGAAAGCGGAAAGCGATGAGCACGCCGATGCTCGGTGCCAAGGCGCAGCCGATGCTGCTGATCGAGAATAGTGCAAGGCCCAGGTACAGGGGGGCTTTGCGGCCGATCATGTCCGACAACGGGCCGTAGATCGATTGTCCGAGGCTGAGCGCAATGAAGAACACCGTCAGGCTCATCTGCACGGCGCCGCTGTCCGCGTGGAGGCTGCGTCCGATGTCGGGCAACGCCGGCAGATACATGTCGATGGCGAACGGCCCGATGGCTGACAGCAGCCCGAGCGTGATCGCATTACGCAGAAAGCGGGTTTCCATAGGCAAAAAGAGGTCTAACGGCCAAGAGGCCAAGTTTTAAGCGGGATGTCCTTATTTTAAGACGTTCTCAGGGGTTCCGCGAGGCGAATCGACGTCACGACCGATCCGAGCCGTGCCTAATCCGCGGCGAAAATATGGTCCAATAGGGGTATGGAAACCCGGGAACTGACCGGCGGCGAGGCGATTGTCCAGGGCCTCCTCGCGCACGACATCGACACCGTATTCGCGCTTCCGGGCGCGCAGATCTATGGTCTCATCGACGCGTTTGCCAAAAACGACGATCGGATCCGCACTATCGGTGCGCGGCACGAGCAGACGTGCGGGTATATGGCATTCGGGTATGCGCGCGCGAGCGGCAAGCCAGGGGTTTTTGCCGTGGTTCCGGGGCCTGGCATCCTCAACGCCTCCGCCGCGTTGCTGACCGCGAATAGTTGCAACGCGCGCGTCCTGGCACTGACCGGCGACATCCCTTCAGGTGCCAAGGTGGAAGTTCATTCATCCCGCTTTCAGTTGAACCTGCTCTGAAGAACCCATGTCCGCTCTCTCCGCCGCCCAGCGAATTCGTGTC
>DATMQL010000520.1:0-25874 GCA_035566815.1 Steroidobacteraceae bacterium
CATCGCTTCGTAGCCGAACAGCGGTTTACGCGAGAACGTCGGGATGATTTCCGAGACGATGCCGAAGGCCGGCAGAATGAGGATGTACACCTCGGGATGTCCGAAGAACCAGAAGATGTGCTGGAACATCACCGGATCTCCGCCGCCGGCAGCGGTGAAGAACGTCGTGCCGAAGAAGTGGTCGGTGAGCAGCATCGTTACCGCGCCCGCGAGCACCGGCATCACCGCGATGAGCAGGTAGGCGGTGATCAACCACGTCCATACAAACAGCGGCATGCGCAGCAGGCTCATTCCAGGAGCGCGCAGGTTCAGGATCGTGACGACGACGTTGATGGCGCCGAGGATGGAGGAGACGCCCATCAAGTGGATCGAGAAAATCAACATGGGGAACGACGCGCCATTCTGCAGGACCAGCGGCGGGTACATCGTCCAGCCGCCCGCCGGCGCGCCACCGGGGACGAACAGCGAGGACAGCAACAGGGTGAAGGCGAACGGCAGGATCCAGAAGCTGAAATTATTCAGCCGCGGCAGCGCCATGTCGGGCGCGCCCACCTGCAAGGGCACCATCCAGTTCGCGAGTCCCGTCCACGCTGGCATGACCGCGCCGAAGATCATCATCAGCGCATGCATGGTGGTCATGGAGTTGAAGAACTGCGGGTCGACGAACTGCAGGCCCGGCTTGAACAACTCGAGGCGGATGACCATGGCCATCGCGCCACCGATGAAAAACATGATGCAGGCGAAGACGAGGTACATCGTGCCGATGTCCTTGTGGTTCGTCGCGTAGACCCAGCGGCGCCAGCCGTGCGGCTTATGGTCGTGATCGGCGTGCTCGGCGGCGTGTGCGTGCTGCTCGGCCATGGTCGTGCTCTCTCAGATGCGAAAAATGTTCAGAAACGGATGCTGGAAGGATTCTGCGACGTGACCGGAGTTCAGCCGGTCGTGGTGGCTTGCGTTGAAGCGGCGGTCGCCGTCGGGGTTGCGGCCGGCTCCGCGGCGGCCGGTGCCGACGCCTGCTTCTGCTCAGCTGCCTTGTCCTTCAGCCAGGCCTCGAAGTCTTCCTTCGAGCGGACATCGACGACGATCGGCATGAAGCCGTGGTCGCGGCCGCAAAGCTCCGCGCATTGGCCACGGTAGAGGCCGGGTTTGTCGGTATCGACCTTGAACCACGCCTCGTTCACGAAGCCCGGGATGGCGTCTTTCTTGACGCCGAAGGCCGGTACCCACCAGGAGTGGATGACGTCGGCACCGGTAATCAGCAGGCGGACCTTGCTGCCGACCGGGACGACGAGCGGCTTGTCGACGTTCAGGAGGTAATGATCGACGGTGTTCACGTCGATGCCCGACATGAGCTCGCGCGCGGCGTCGCTCTTACGGTCGAGGCGTGAGAAGTACGCTACGCCGCTGTCCAGGTAATCGTACTGCCAGCCCCATTGGAAGCCGGTGACCTTGATGCTGAGATCGGTCTTGGTCGTGTCTTCGATCTTCACGAGCGTCTTGGCCGCGGGGATCGCCATGAAGACCAGGATCGCGACCGGCACCGCCGTCCAGATGAGCTCCACCGTCGTGTTGTGCACGAGGGTCACGTCGGCGACCGCACCCTTCGATTTCCGATAAGTGACGATCGAAAAGATCATCGCTCCGAAGACGATGGCCGCGATGATCACGCAGATCCAGAAGATCTCCATGTGGAGGGCGTAGATATTGCGGCTGATCTCCGTAACGCCCGGAGTCATGTTGAGCAGACTCCAACCGGAGTCGGCCCGGGCGGGCAGTGTGCATGCCAGGGAGACGGCGAATGCGGCGGCGAGCTTGGCGAGTTGTGCGATTTTTGCGCGAATCATCATTACGTGCCTTACAGCGCGCGCCCGGACCATCCGGGAGCGGCGCGATTTCTTCGAAAGCGAACCGGTTCGACCTCAGTTACAGGGAGGGCGACTCATTTATGCGGCCGACCAGACGTTGCAGCCGCAACGCCAGTCCACGCCGCTCTGCTTCCGTCAGGAAGCTGCCCAGCTCGCATTGACGGCCGTGCGACTCGATCGTGAGCCGGCTCGGATGCAAGCGCGACGCGGGGCGGCGAAGTTTAACCTGCGCCCAATGACGGGGGAACACGACTTGTGAGCAATAGGCGCGATCCCGGGACTCCACGCTCACGTCCACGTCGCTGACCGTGATCGTCTGCCGGTGAAAGCGGCGGCCGAGACTCGTCTTCAGCGCCCAGCCGAGCACGATCATCTCGAGTCCAGCGAACGGCAGCACAGGCCAGAAACCTTGAATCGCCAGCATTCCCGCAACCGCAAAAGAAACGAAACACAAGCTGCCAAAAAACATCACCGCTTGCCGAACGCTCAATGAGCAGTTCGGACAGATCTCAATTCGCAGCAGTCCTGCGCCGGCATGACCCAAAGCGACCATCGGGGAGTATCAGGACGGGGTGGAACAACGATGGTAACGCAAGGAAACTTTTATTCAAGACAGAAGCTTACGCGTTCCTGCTGCGACCGGGATGAAACAGATGGGTGGCCGCTTCGTGGAGGGCGAGAGGTGCCGCGGTGGCGGCCAGCGAAGGCACGACTGCGAGCGGCGCTGCGCCGAGCTGCCGGGCGAGCGTCTCTAAATTTTCTTTTTGGCGAGGCATCCCGGGGTCGATGGTGTTCGCGATCCACCCGGCGAACCGGGCGCCCTGCGATTCGATGGCGAGCTTTGTCAGGAGCGCGTGGTTGATGCAGCCGAGGCGCACGCCGACCACCAGTACCACGGGAAGGTCGAGGGTGGTGGCAAGGTCCTTGATGCTGATGCCGGGGCCCAAGGGGGCAAGCCAGCCGCCCGCGCCTTCCACCACGATAACGTCGGCAGCGGCGGCGAGGGTGTCGAAGTTGCGGCGGATATGGGCTGTATCTACAGCAATACAGGCTTCTTCTGCGGCGATATGGGGCGAAATCGCCGGTTCAAAGCAATACGGATTGACCTGGTCATATGGCGCCGCGACATTCGACGCGGCCATGAGGGCCAGGGCGTCTTCATTGCGCAGGCCCTGCGCGGTGCGTTGCGATCCCGAGGCCACGGGCTTCATGACGGCCACGCGCTGGCCCTGTGCGACGAGCGCACGGACGAGTGCTGTGGCGACGATGGTTTTGCCTACGCCGGTGTCGGTTCCGGTGATGAAGACGCCCCTTGGAGTCACGGCGCGGCCGTCCCCGATTGCGTCGTTTCCTGCCTGGTTGTTACCCGTGTCTTCTCGTTGCGCCGAGTTGTCATTTGTTACTGCGCCGTCGGATGGCTCCAGGTGCGATACGGGCTTCGCCGCCTACCAGCGCGCTGGCTGGTCGGCCCGCGGCGCCCCAAGCGACCCCGTAAACAACTTCGTACGTGGCAGGCAGTCGGCCATCGCGACGGAATGCCTCGTAAGCGAGTTGCATACGCTTCAGCCGCGCGCGTCCCAGGAGTCCGCGCGGGCGGCCCGCTGTCACGTTGTGGGCCCCGATCGCCTTGAGGTCGCGCATGAGCGCGACGGCGTCCGAATAAGTCACTTGCATGCGATCGACATCCAACACCGGTTCGGACAGGCCTGCGCGCACCAACGCGTCCCCTACGTCGTGCATGTCCGTAAAGTGATTGACGTGATTGTAGATGTGTGGCGTCCCCTCGTCGGCTTCCGCCCACGCACTGCGCAGTTCTCTGAGCGTGTCCGGTCCAAAGGTGCTGAACGCGAAAAAGCCGCCGGGTTTGAGTATCCGCCTGATTTCGGTAAACGCCGGGTCGGGGGGCTCGCACCATTGCAACATCAAACTGCTGACCACCACGTCCACGGACGCAGCGGCGATGGGTAGCCGCACTGCGTCTCCGCAAACTCGCTCGAAGCGTCGAAAGAATGCCTGGTGCCGGCGTGCCTCGCGGAGCATCCCGGGGGCAAGGTCCAACGCAACGACCAGGGAGCGGCGATAGCGTCGTTTCAACTCGCCCGTCATGCGGCCCGTGCCCGCGCCAAGGTCCAGTATCACGCCGGGGGTGAAGTTGAAGGGCTCGAGCCTGCTGACCAACTCGTCGGCGACACGGGCCTGTAACACTGCGGCGGCCTCGTAGGTGAGGCTCGCGCGATCGAACGAAGCGCGCACTCCGGGGCGATCGAGGCGGAAGGGCTCTGAGTCGATGTCGGTCATGGCGTGATTTTGCCGGGGCTCATCGCGACGGCGGTGTTGGCGGACGCCGCGCTGTCGACATCAGGCTCCGTCTCTACCTCGCCCCGCAGGAATGTGCTGACTAGCGCCGCGAACTCAGCGGTGTGCGATAGAAATGGCGCGTGTGCGGCACGGCGAATTTCCACATACCGTGCGTCGGGCAGCGCTTCCGCAAGCGCCCGCGATGCGGCTGGCAGCGTCACCCGGTCGTATTGGCCTGCTATGACCAGCGTCGGTGCGCGCACCAGATTCAGCATCGGGCGGAGGTCGCTGTTTTCCAGGGTGGTGAGGCCCGTAACGAGCGCTTTGGGGTGTGCCTCGCCGTGGGCGAACAGAGACGCCTGCAGATCGGCCAGCACCTTCTCGCTGGCCACACTGCCGCGCACCTGCAGCTCGAGAAAATCGTTTACGGTTCGCTTGTAGTTGGTCCTGAGCTGCGTCGCCATTTTCTCGAGCGCCGTGGCCGGCATGCCAAAGGGCCAATCCACGCTCGCCGCGAATCGCGGTGTGGTGGCAACCAGCACCAGCCGCTCGACACTGCCGGGGACCGCCGCGGCCAGATCGAGCGCGATCTGGCCGCCGAGGGACCAACCTAACAGCGAGTATCGATTCGAAAGCGGCTCCAGCGCGGTATGTACCTGCCAGGCCTGTGCCGCTGGCGTACTCGCCTTGGGATTCCACGGGCTGCGGCCGTGGCCGGGAAGATCGACGGTAATGATCCGAAACGAGCTCGCCAGTTCGCGGATGAGGCCGTCCCAGACGCGCAGGTTCAGTCCCCAGCCGTGCAGGAGCACGAGGTCGGGGCCGCTGCCGTGGGTTTCCACGTACAGGCTGCCTGCGGGCGTTGGGTTGGGATCTGGATTACTCATCGGTGGCAACTTCGCTTGCGTGTCGGGCCGGCTCGCCGGAGTGTTTGCGAATCCGGCTCAAACTTTCGATGAGCGCATCCACTTGCTGTTCGGTGTGAGCCGCCGAGAGCGTTACCCGAAGGCGTTCGCTCCCGCGTGGAACGGTGGGTGCGCGAATCGCAACCACTCGGAGGCCGGCGTCGAGCAGCTCCTGCTGAGCTTGCAGCGCCGCCTCCGAGCTGCCGATCATCACCGGCTGAATGGGGGTGTTGGAATCCAGTAGCGTTACGCCCGCGTCGCGCGCCGCCCTGCGAAATCTGGCGGTGAGCGCCAGTACTCGCTCGCGGCGCCAGGGCTCACGCTGCGCGATTTCCAGGGCCTTTCGAGTGGCAGCGGCTACAGGCTGCGGCAAAGCCGTCGTGTAGATATAGGGACGCGCCTTCTGGACCAGGAACTCGATGAGGTCGCGCGAGCCCGCAACAAAAGCGCCGAACGATCCAAACGCCTTTCCCAAGGTGCCGATCAACACGGGCACGTCGTCGCCCGTGAGTCTGCAATGTTCGAGAGAGCCGCGGCCCGTGTCGCCCAACACGCCTATGCCGTGTGCGTCATCTACGACAAGCCAAGCCTTATGCTCGGCGGCAGACTTCGCAAGCTCCTGGAGAGGAGCGATGTCACCGTCCATGCTGAATACACCGTCGGTGGCCACTACGGTGACCTCCTCGGGGGATTCGTTGAGCATTCGCTCCGCGGCTGCGGCGTCACCATGGGGGTAGCGCTTAAAGCGTGCTCCGGAAAGCAGCGCGCCGTCAATGATCGACGCGTGGCTGAGGCGATCGAGAAGCACCAACTCGCCACGGCCGGCTAGCGCGGTCAGCACGCCGAGGTTGGCCATGTAACCCGTCGAAAATAGCAGCGCGCGCTCGCGGCCCACAAAGGCAGCGAGCTCCTCTTCCAACCGCGCGTGCTCGACACCGTGGCCTGTGACGAGATGCGATGCCCCACTACCCGCTCCGGTTCGCAGCGCGCAAGCGCTCATCGCCGCCGCGATCGCCGGATGGTGCGCGAGCCCGAGATAATCGTTGCTGCTGAAATCGACGAGTGTTCGCCCGTCCGCAGACGTGACGACGCGATTGCCCGCTTCGACGAACCCGTCGATCGTGGTGCGCCGGCGCGTTAGGTGCTGGGCCTCGATCTCAGACAGCACTCCGCCAAGTGGCTGACGTTTCATGTGACGAGCGCACGAATCAGGACCTTTGCGAGAGGGTCAGTCATGCGGCGAGACATGCCACAGGGCAATGCACAGCGGTAGGCGCTGGGTGTTGGCCGGCTCGATTGTCACGCGCTTGCCGCTGCGGTCACGGCGGCCTCAGACGACCGGGCGCCCGCCGAGGTGTCGGCCCTTGCGTCGCAGCCAGCCGCAGCCGCCTCCGTAGGACGCTGTTCGGGTTTCAAACCCAACCGCGCGAACAGCTTTCTGTCGCGCTCCACATCGGGATTACCGGTCGTCAGCAGCTTCTCGCCGTAGAAAATCGAATTCGCGCCAGCCAGAAAGCAAAGCGCCTGCATCTCGTCGCTCATCTCCTGCCGGCCCGCAGAGAGACGGACGTGAGACCGCGGCATCAACAATCGCGCTACGGCAATCGTGCGGACAAAGTCGAACGGGTCGACGTCGGCGGCGCCCTGAAGCGGGGTGCCAGGCACTTTCACCAGCTGATTGATCGGTACGCTTTCGGGATGCTGTGGAAGATTGGCGAGCGTGAGAAGAAGGCTCGCGCGATCCGTTGACGATTCACCCATGCCTACGATGCCTCCGCAGCACACCTTGAGGCCGGCGTCCCGCACCGCGCCGAGCGTATCGAGGCGATCCTGGTACGTACGCGTCGTGATGATCTCGCCGTAGAACTCGGGCGAGGTATCGAGGTTGTGATTGTAGTAGTCGAGGCCGGCGTCCTTGAGCTCCTGCGCCTGATCGGGCGTGAGCATGCCCAGCGTCGCGCAGGTCTCGAGCCCGGCCGCGCGGACTTCGCGGATCATCTGCGCGATAACGACGATGTCCTTTGCCTTCGGCGACCGATAAGCCGCTCCCATGCAAAAACGGGTGGCGCCTGCCTCGCGTGCGCGCAGTGCGCTTTCGCGGACTGCGGCGACTTCCATGAGCGCCTCGCGCCCAACCCCAGTCTCGTAGCGCACGCTCTGGGGGCAATACCCACAGTCCTCCGGGCACGCGCCCGTCTTGATAGAGAGAAGCGTGCTCGTCTGCACCGTATTCGGTTCGTGATTCGCGCGATGGACGCGCTGGGCCTCGAAGACGAGGTCCATGAAAGGCAGCGCAAAGAGCGCCTCAACCTCGGACAGCTTCCAATCGTGACGAATCGATCCCAGGGCGGAGCTCATAGGCGGTATCCCACGGTGTGCGCGGCCTGAATGCGGCGGGGCGATGTTCTAGGGAGCAGGGGGCTAATGTCAACGACCGGAAGGCCGTGGAGTCTACAATTGGTCAGTTTTTGAGCAGACTGCCGGTCGCCCTGATGCGCGAGGTGCCGTGGTGCATGAGGGCCGCGGTGCGTGAGGCGGCGGCCAGCACGGGTCACCGCGCTGCCTGAGTCTCAGCGCCCCAATAGATGCACCACCAGTGCAACCATTACCGCCACCGCACCCAGCGACGCGATGAGCACCCCTGCTGCGGCGCAATCCTTCACCATCCCGATCCGCGGATGAATCTCAGGATGCAGGTGATCAACCAGGAGCTCGACGGCAGTGTTGAACATCTCCGCGGCGAGCACGCCAGCGCTCGCTAACATGACCAACGCCCACCAGAACGGCCCGGGCCGCAGAATCAGCAGCGCAATGACCACGAGAACGAACGCGCCAACCTGAATCCTGGCGCTTTGCTCGTTGCGTACGGCGTGCCCGATTCCCGCTAGCGCGAAACCCACGCGCCTGTGAAACGGCTGATTTTTGTGATTAGTTTCCGTACAGGTACTGCAGCATGATGCCGACGAAGATCACTGCGCCGACATACTGGTTGTTGAAGAACGCCTTGAGACAGCCTGCCGGCTCCCGCTTCCGGATCAGCCACTGCTGATAAGCGAAGAGCAAGCCAGCTCCGATCACCCCGGCGTCATACCACTGCCCGAACTTCATGCTGCGTCCTGCGAGCATCAAGGCGAACAACATCATCACCTGCATCACGCCGATCAGCAGTTTGTCCATGTCAGCGAATAGAATAGCGCTCGACTTCACGCCAATCTTGAGGTCGTCCTCACGGTCGACCATGGCGTACATGGTGTCGTAGATCGCAGCCCACATGACAGCGGCGATGTACAACACCCACGCGACGCGTGGTACCGCGCCGCTCTCCGCCGCGAAGGCCATGGGCACGCTCCAGCCGCCGAACGAAATCCCCAGATACAACTGTGGCATGGGGAAAATCCGTTTCACGAACGGATAGGAGACCGTCATCGCCGCGCCGATGAAAGCGAGCTCGATCGTCAGGAAATCGAGCCGTGTCACGAGGTACAGCGCCGCAGTGATGAGCACGGCGAACAGGTACAAAGCTTCGCGCGGCGCCACGCGACGTGCCGCGAGCGGACGGTCGCGCGTGCGCCTCACGTGCGGATCGATATTGCGATCAGCGTAATCATTGATGACGCAACCCGCGGCGCGCATCACAAAGACCCCGGCCACGAAGACGAACAGCACCCTGGGATGCGGCTTCCCCGCCCCCGCGATCCACAATCCCCACAGTGCCGGCCACATGAGCAGCCAGGTGCCGATGGGGCGATCGAGTCGTGCCAGCAGCGCGTATTCCTCGATACGCCGCTGTATGCGGTACAAAAAGGGAGCCTCCCTGGGCTTGGGCTCTCTTAGATCGAGCTCTGGTGTTACCGCGGCCATGACCAATCCTCGCGCAAGTCAGACAGGCGCCTGTACTTTCGTCTACCCGACGCGTCCATAACGCTCTCCCGACCCGATCCAGCGGGCCGCGAGTGCAGCAATAGTATCCGTGTGCGAGTCGAGGAGCAGCTCTGCCGTTTCTTGCACGCACGGCAACAAATCGGCGTCCCGCATCAGATCGGCGACACGCAGTTGTGCAAGTCCCGTCTGCCGGGTGCCGAGCAGCTCACCGGGGCCCCGCAGCTCGAGATCGCGGCGCGCAATCTCGAAACCGTCATTCGTCTCACGGATGACTTTCAGACGCTCGCGCGCAAGCTGCGACAAAGGTGCGCGATATAACAGGACGCACGTGCTCGCTTCCGACCCGCGTCCCACGCGTCCGCGAAGCTGGTGCAGCTGCGCCAGCCCCATGCGCTCCGCGTTCTCGATGGCCATCAGTGTCGCGTTCGGGACATCGACGCCGACCTCGATCACAGTAGTGGCGACCAGGAGTTGGATTTTACCGGCTTTGAACGCCAGCATGGCCTCGTCTTTCTTTGCGGACGGCATACGTCCGTGTACGAGCCCCACTCTGACCTCGGGCAAGGCTTCCGCGAGCGCTGCAGCAGTTTCCTCCGCAGCCTGCGAACGTAACTCCTCGGACTCTTCGATCAACGGGCAGACCCAATACGCCTGACGACCCTCCCGGCAGGCCTGCACGATCCGCAAAACAACCTCGTCGCGGCGCTGCTCGGGGATGACCACCGTCTTGACGGGCGTACGGCCTGGCGGAAGCTCATCAATAACCGATATATCGAGATCGGCATACGCCGTCATCGCCAGCGTCCGTGGAATCGGTGTTGCCGTCATGATGAGCTGGTGTGGAACGCGGCCGTGCTTCTGTCCTTTCTCCTGAAGCCGCAGGCGCTGCTGCACACCGAAACGATGTTGCTCGTCCACAATGACGAGGGCGAGGTGAGCGAAATCGACGCCCTCCTGAAACAGAGCGTGGGTTCCGACGACTACCCGGATCTCGCCCGACGCGATGGCTTCGAAAGCGCTGCGACGCGTCCGCGCCGGCTGCGAACCCGACAGTAGCGCCACGGTAAGTCCAAGCGGCTTGAACCAATTGCTGAAATTTCGCCAATGCTGCTCGGCCAACAGCTCCGTGGGTGCCATCAGGGCAGCTTGCAGCCCACTGCCGGCCGCCCGCGCTGCCGCCGCGGCCGCCACCACCGTTTTCCCACAGCCGACATCACCTTGAACGAGCCGTACCATCGGACGATTTCCGTTGAGGTCGGCGTCGACGTCCTTCAGTGCACGCGCCTGCGCGTTTGTCAGGCTGAATGGAAGCGCCTCGATGAATCGTGCTTCCAATCCTTCAGGGTCGGCCAACACGGGGGCGGGTTCGGTCTTTGCCGCTCGTTTTAGGAGCTTGAGGCTCAGGTGGTGAGCCAGCAATTCCTCGAACGCGAGTCTGCGCTGCGCCGGATGACGGCCCGCTGCGAGTTCTGCCAATTCGGCCTCGCGAGGTGGCCGATGCATGTATGTGAGCGCATCCTTCAGCGGAGGAAGTCCCAGCGGCTCCATCACATGCGGCGGAATCCAGTCGCGAACTGCGGAAGTATCGAGCTCCCGCAACGCTTCCGTGATGAGCGCGCGTAGCCGACCTTGCGGCACGCCTTCGGTCAGCGGATATATCGGAGTGAGTGTCTCTTCGGGAGGCACGTCAGAATCCTCGTCGCGAACGCGACGGTATTCCGGGTGCACAATCTCCAGACCGAACGGTCCGCGGCGAATCTCACCGAAACAGCGGATCCGCATGCCGCGAACGAGCCCATTCTGCTGCGCGGCTGAGAAGTAGAAGAACCGCAAAGTCAGGAATCCGGAGCCGTCAGAAATCCTGCACAGAAGTTGGCGTCTCTTCCGGTAGGTTACTTCGGTAAGCTGAATCTCTCCTTCCACGGCGGCACGTACGCCAGGAAGCAGTGCGCCAATCTGCCATACGCGCGTGCGGTCTTCATAACGCAGAGGCAGGACAAACAACAGATCCTGCACCTGCGTGACGCCGAGGCGTTGCAGCTTCTCCGCGAGCGCAGACCCGACGCCGCGCATCGCAGTGATCGGTCGCTGCTCCGCTGGTCCGGCAGGACGATTGGCAGCGGCTTCAGCCAAGGTACAAGACGCACTCGATCTCGACGCGAGCTCCCCGTGGAAGCTGCGCCACGCCGACAGCTGCGCGGGCGGGAAAAGGCTGCGTGCAGTAGGTAGCCATGATCTCGTTGACCTTCGCGAAGTGCGCGAGATCGGTCAGGAACACGTTCACCTTCACTGCATTCGCGAGAGATCCGCCCGAGGCTTCGGCTACCGCCTTCAGATTTTCGAACACCTGGCGAATTTCCGCCTCGATGTCGCCCGAGACGAGCTGCATGGTGGCGGGGTCGAGAGGAATCTGACCCGACAGGTACACCGTATCGCCGGCACGAACCGCTTGTGAATAGGGGCCGATGGCCTGCGGAGCATGACTGGTGTGAATGGTCTGGCGGCTCATCTTCGGAGGTCCTCGTCAAAAGGTTATTCGGGATTCTCGTCGTTCTGGTCTTGCTCGTCCGTCTCCCCGTCACTGCGCACCGGGTCGCCGTGCATGTTGCGCGCATGTGCATGTGCGGCGATCGTGCGGGTGACGCGTGTTACGTCGGGCATCCGGCGAATGACGCGCACTATACGTGCGAGATGCTTCCTATCGTGAACTCGGAGCTCGAACGTCAAAATCGAAGCGTCACTGTCCTGCTCGTCGATCGAGACGTGGTCAATGTTCGTCTCAGTGCTCGCAATCGCGGCCGCTACCGCCGCTAGTACCCCTGTGCGGTTTGCGACATAGACCCTTATCTCGGAGCTGAACTGACGATCAGGGGTCGTTTGCCAACTAACTGGCAGCCATTTCTCGGGATGCTTGCGGTAGTCCTCCACGTTCACGCAATTCTCGCGGTGTATGACGACACCGCGGCCCGCGGAGAGAAACGCGAAGATCGGATCGTAGGGAATCGGGAAGCAACAACGGGCGTAGGTGACGAGCAGTCCTTCCGTACCCGCGATCGCCAGTGGCGCGGGCGCTCCCGTGCCGCCCTCGGTTTGCGCGCTGGGGAGGAGCCGGCGCGCCACGAGGGGAGCCAGGCGCTCGCCCAGTCCAATTCTCTCGTAAAGCTCATCGAGATCCTTCATGCCCAGCTCGCCGAGCGCGGCTTGCTGCGCCTCGGGAGTCACATCATCGAGCGACACGCGGAATTCGCCGAGCGCCTGGTTGAGAAGTCGTTGTCCGAGCGCGATCGCCTCGGTCCGGCGCAGGCTCTTCAGATAGTGGCGGATTGCGTTTCGCGCCTTCGCGGTGACGACGAAGTTCACCCACGACGGGTTGGGCATCGCACCCTTCGCCGTGATGATCTCCACCGTCTGCCCGTTACGCAGAACGGTACGCAGTGGCGTTAGACGCCGGTCAACTTTGGCCGCGACACAACGGTTGCCGATGTCAGTGTGGACCGAGTAGGCGAAGTCGACCACGGTAGCGCCACTCGGCAGGCGCAGGATGGTGCCCTTCGGCGTGAACACGTACACCTTGTCGGGAAACAGGTCGACTTTGACACTCTCCAGAAATTCCTCGGAGGAGCCGTCTTCCTGCAATTCGACCAGGTTGGAGAGCCATTCGCGCGTGCGCGCCTGCTGCATGGAGTCGGTCGCGGCCTCGCCGCTTTTGTATTTCCAATGCGCGGCAATGCCCGCTTCGGCAACCCGATGCATGTCTTCCGTGCGAATCTGCACCTCGATCGGCACGCCATTCGGTCCAAACAGCGTGGTGTGCAGCGACTGGTAGCCGTTCACGCGAGGAATGGCGATGTAGTCTTTGAAGCGACCCGGCATCGGTTTGAACACCGCGTGGACGATGCCCAGCGTGCGGTAGCAGGTGTCCGGCTTATCGACAATCACCCGGATCCCGTACACGTCGACGATCTCGTTGAGGATCGCTCGCTTGCGACGCATCTTGTTGTAGATGCTGTACAGATGCTTCTCGCGGGTCTCGACCCGCGCCGGAATGCCGTTCTTGAGCAGACCCGCGTTGAGCTGTTGCTCGATCTTCTTCAGAAATTCTTTCTGATTGCCGCGCGCTTTCTTCAACGTGCGCTCGAGAACCAGGTAGCGGCGCGGATACAGCGCGTGGAACCCGAGATCCTCGAGCTCCAACTTCATGTTGTAGAGGCCCAGGCGCTCGGCGATCGGCGCGTAGATTTCGAGCGTTTCACGCGCGATCGCACGACGCCTCGGGGGCGCCATCGCCTCGATCGTACGCATGTTGTGCGTGCGATCCGCGAGCTTCACGAGGATGACGCGCAGATCGCGCACCATCGCGAGAAGCATCTTACGGAATGACTCCGCCTGGGCCTCTTCGCGGCTCTTGAACTTGATCTGATCGAGCTTGGTGACACCGTCGACGAGTTCGGCGACATCCGCGCCGAAGCGCGCCGCTAGCTGATCCTTTGGCGTCGGTGTGTCTTCAATGACGTCGTGCAGGATCGCCGCGATGATGGTGTCGGCGTCGAGATGGAGGTCCGCGAGAATCGACGCGGCCGCCACCGGGTGAGCGATATACGGCTCACCGGAAAGGCGCTTCTGTCCTTTATGGGCCGAGGCGCCGAACTCGGCGGCCTCACGGATGCGGGCAATCTGCTCGGCGGGAAGGTAGCTGCCGACCGCGGCCAGCAGCTCCTTTAATCCGGGAGTGCGCCTTCCGCCGGGGAGCAGTCCCAGGAGCGAAGACGCGTAGTCCATGGCTGCCGGCGGTGGTGCTTCAGTCTCCGAGTCCGAACTGCGGAGCGCGGAACGTCGACTGCATTTCGATCTCGGGCACGGCGGGCTCGGCCGGCGGCTCCGGCTCGCGCAGCATCTCGACGGTCACGTTACCAGCGGCGATCTCACGCAGGGCGACGACGGTCGGCTTGTCGTTTTCCCAGGCGACCGTGGGCTCGGCCCCATTCGCGAGGCGGCGGGCGCGTTGCGCGGCCAGCAGCACGAGCTGGAACAGGTTTTCCACGTTCGTCAGGCAGTCTTCAACGGTAATTCGTGCCATAGCTCAATCTTTAAAGGAGGCGCGTCGCAAGGACGCGAGAGGTCAGCCAGTCTACCCGATAATCGACCAGTCAGGCCAGCAGCTCGGCGAGCAGGGGCTGTAGCGCCGGTCGGCCGGCTCGCAGGTCCTCGCCTTGCCCGCTGACGATCCGCATCAGGTCACGTACCGCGTGCTCGAAGTCGTCATTGATGACCACGTAATCGAATTCCCGCCAATGGGTCATGTCGCCCACGGCGTCGCGCAGCCGTCTCTCGATGACCTCATTCGAGTCGGTCGCCCGGTTGCGCAGGCGATCCTCGAGCGCGCGCCTCGAGGGCGGGAGGATGAAGATCGTCTTGCATTCCGGCAGCGCCTTGCGCACTTGCTGCGCCCCCTGCCAATCGATCTCGAGCACGACGTCGTGCCCTTTGCCGAGCTGCGCCTCGACCGGCTTGCGGCCCGTGCCGTAATAGTTGTCGAAGACCTGCGCGTGCTCGAGAAACTCGCTCCTGCTGACGAGGCCCTGGAACTCGGGCACGGAGACGAAGTAGTACTCCCGACCATGTTCCTCGGTCGGCCGCTTGTTGCGCGTCGTATGCGAAACAGAGACATGCAGCTGCGGCATCCGCTCGAGCAGCGCTTTCACGAGCGACGTTTTGCCGGCACCCGATGGCGCGGCGATGACAAATAGCTTGCCACGTCGTGGCGACGACGAATTTGGGGCAGATATCGGGTTCATTCCAATGAGGCGACGACGGATTCAGCGAAACAGGACGCGCAAGTTACTACCAAGCGCGCCGCGGATGAAGTGCGCCGGCTCCCACCGTGGGAAATCGGCTCCTAGGGGGCGAGGCCCTTTTCCCGCAGCTCCGCAACCAACGCCAGCAGCGCCTGCGCGCGGTGGCTGATCTTGTTCTTTTCCTCGGGAGCCAGTTGCGCGGCGGTGCTGTGCAGGCCGGCGGGAAGGAAGATCGGGTCATAGCCGAAGCCGCCGGTGCCGCGCGGCTCGAGCGCAATCGCGCCCTCCCACTTGCCGTGTGCGATGACCGGGTCGGGGTCGTTGGCTTCGCGAACAAACACGATGACACAGTGGTAGCGCGCCTGGCGGAACTCGGGGTGCACGCCGTGCATCTCGGCCAACAGTTTCTGCAGGTTTTCCAGATCAGTCGCGTTTTCGCCGGCGAAGCGCGCGGAGTAGACACCGGGGCGACCGCCGAGGCCGTCGACTTCGATGCCGGAATCGTCGGAGATGGCCGGCAGCTTTGCCACTCGCGCGGCGTGGCGCGCCTTTATCAGGGCGTTCTCGATGAACGTCGTCCCCGTCTCCGCCACCGAGTGAATGCCGAGCGAGTTCTGCGTGACGAGATCGAAGCCCAGCGGCAGCAACAGCGCACTCATCTCACGCAGTTTTCCAACATTGCCGCTGGCAAGAACGACGCGCTTCACCGGCAGGAGCCCTCAGGTGAGTCCGGCGCCATCGAGCGTCTGCAGCTGCAAAGCAAACAGTTGCCCAATGCCGTTGGCGGCGAGATTCAGCATGGCGTCGAGCTCGTGACGGCGAAAGGCATGGCCCTCGGCCGTACCCTGGATCTCGACAAACGCCCCGCCATTGTTCATGACGACGTTCATGTCAGTTTCCGCGTTCGAGTCCTCGGCGTAGTCGAGGTCCAACACCGGAATCCCGCCAACAATGCCGACGGAGATGGCGGCGATCTGCCCGTGCAAAGGGCTCGCCGCAATCGCGCGGCGCTTAACCAAGCTCTCGCATGCACGAGCGAGCGCGACGTAACCTCCAGTGATGGATGCGGTACGGGTACCGCCGTCCGCTTGCAGCACGTCGCAGTCTACAGTGATGGTGCGTTCGCCCAGCGCTTTGAGATCGGTTACCGCACGCAGCGATCGGCCGATGAGACGCTGGATTTCCTGTGTGCGGCCGGTCTGTTTACCGCGAGCGGCCTCGCGCGCGGAGCGCGTATGGGTGGAGCGAGGCAGCATTCCGTATTCGGCGGTAACCCATCCCTGGCCCTTACCTCGCAGGAATGGCGGAATCGTCTCCTCGACGCTGGCCGTGCACAGAACCTGCGTATCGCCGAATTCGATCAGCACCGAGCCTTCCGCGTGCTTCGCGAAGCGACGCTCAAAACTCACGCGCCGCAGCTCATCGGGCGCGCGGCCACTCGGTCTCGCCATTTTTTCCGTCCCCCTGGAGATAGTCGAGGGAGGATCGCGTGAATCGCTCCGCGCCGCAAATGAATTGCGCAACGCCCAGGCTGACGTCTGGCTCACTTGCCCTGGCTGACCCACCGGAGCGCGGCGACGGACGTGTTGTCGCTCGCGGCGCCGGTTCTGGCGACGGCGAGTTGTGCGAGCTCGAGGAGCTTTTCCTTGAGCGCCGCGCCCGGTCTGCTCACCTCGCTCGCGATCTCCGTGTCTTTGACGCCCGCCCAGAATCCATCCGTGCATACGAGCAGCACGTCGTTCGGCTCGAGTGGACGGCGGCGTGTGAGCGTCATGTCGGGGACGATGGGATCGCCGCCAAGACAACACTCCACGAAGTTGCGCATAGGATGTGTCTGCGCCTGCTCGGCGGTGATGAGCCCCTCGCGCAGCAGGAGCTCGACATGACTATGATCGCGGCTCCGTAACACCACTGCGCCGTGCCGCAGGTGATAGAGCCTGCTATCGCCAACATGAGCCCACCATGCGGCCCCCTGCTGGACGAGGCAGACCGCGCAGGTGGCTCGCGGACGGTGCTCGATGGGTAACTGCGCACCGAGCTTCACGACCTCTTCGTGAGCACGTCCCAGTGTCAGATGTAGAAAGCCCATCGGATCGAAGAGAGGATGGGGCGCCTGGCCGAAAGCTTCCAGAACGACCTGCTGCGTGACCTCGGCAGCCCTGGCGCCATTGGCATGGCCGCCCATGCCATCGACAACGACCAGCAACGCCGCGTGCTCGCTGACCGCAACCGCGACGCGGTCCTGGTTCTCCTCGCGCCCGCCCAGGAGGCTGATGTCGGCGTAGTCGACCCGCAAGAAGAATTCCATGCATCTGTTAGACTTAGTCGCGCTTTATATCACCCCGCAGCAGACGAGCGTAGCTTTCGACTACATAAGGTCGGCGCCCCCCGGCCGGGCGCCTGCGGTAACGACTACGCACCATCCTAGGGTGCGACGCATGCGTCGCACGGGTGGCCCGCAAGGGACACCCCCGATCGATGGTGAGCGGGCAGCGCCCGCGCCAAAGGAGCAGCATGATCGCCAGCATGACCGGTTTCGCTCGCCGTGAGATCTCAGGATCCTGGGGGGCCCTCGTCTGCGAGTTGCGCAGCGTGAATCACCGGTTTTTGGAGTCAGGCTTTCGTCTACCCGACGAGCTGCGGGCGGCCGAGGGTGAGCTGCGGCAGCGTCTCGCCCGCGACATCAAGCGCGGCAAGGTGGATTGCTCGATCTCCCATCGTCGCGTGCAGGGGGCTGAGTCGGCCTTGGAAGTGGACTCGGCGGCCTTGGAGCGTCTGCTCGCGACTGTGCGTGATATTTCCCGCACCCTACCCGGGAATCACACCGTGAATGTGCTCGACGTCCTGCGGTGGCCGGGCGTTATCCGCGATGAGAGCGATGATGGCGACGAGTTGCTCAAGGTGACTCACGCGCTGTTTGGAACCACGCTGGAAGAACTGGTCGCCGCCCGTGCCCGTGAGGGGCAGCGGTTACGCGAGCTGCTCGAGCAGCGTTGCAACGGATTGGAGGCGCTCGTGGCTCACGTGCGCACGAGGCTTCCCGAGGTGCACACGAGGGTTCGGACCAAACTCGACGAGCGACTCGCTGAGCTCAAGGCGAACGTCGATCAGGAACGCCTGGAACAGGAGCTCGCCATTCTTGTTCAGCGACTCGACGTTGACGAAGAGCTTGATCGCCTCTCGGGCCACATCGTGGAGATCCGCCGGGTGATCGACGGCAGCGAGCCCGCCGGCCGGCGTCTCGACTTCCTCATGCAGGAGCTCAATCGCGAAGCGAATACGCTCTCTTCGAAGTCACAGGATCTCGAGACGACCCGCAGCGCCGTTGACATGAAGGTGATCATTGAGCAGATGCGGGAGCAGGTTCAGAACGTCGAATAGTCTCCCGGGCCCATCATGACGGCCGAGCAGTCTCACCGTTTGAGCCGCACGCTACAGCGTCGGCACATACAGATGATCGCGCTCGGGGGCGTCATAGGGGCGGGTCTCTTCGTCGGCAGCGGCGTTGTCGTCAAGTCGGCCGGACCGGCTGCGGTTCTCTCGTTCGCCCTGACCGGCACCATTGTCGTACTCGTGATGCGCATGTTGGGCGAGATGGCCGCCGCCTTTCCGGCGGTCGGGGGCTTCTATGAATACAACCGCCTGGCGCTGGGCGAGCTCGCTGGATTTCTCACCGGTTGGATGTACTGGTACTTCTGGGTCATTGTCGTTGCGATGGAGGCGGTTGCCGGAGCGCGCCTGCTGAACGACTGGTACCCGGATATACCGGCGTGGGAATTGACGCTCGGCCTCGTACTGACATTCACGGTCCTGAATCTCTTTTCCGTGCGTTCATGGGGTGAGGTCGAATACTGGTTTGCCTCCATCAAGGTGGCGGCCATCTTCGTCTTCCTCTGCGCCGGAGTTGCTTACATCCTGGGAGTATGGCCAGCACCCAGCCCGGGCCTCACGAATCTGACGGGCCACGGAGGATTCATGCCGAACGGCATTGTTCCCGTGCTCACGGGCGCGGTTGCCGCGACGGGGTTCTACTTCGGCGCGGAACTCGTCACGGTCGCCGCCGCCGAGTCCGCGGCACCCGAAGAAGCGGTAGCGCACGCCACACAGACGGTCATTTCCCGTGTACTCGTGTTCTATGTGGGCTCGATCTTCGTCGTGGTGACCCTCCTGCCCTGGAACAGCCCTGAGATGGCGCAGCCCTACGTCAGCGCCCTTCGCCAATTGCGTGTTCCGGGTGCGGCCGAGATCATGCGCGGCGTTATCCTGACAGCGGTGCTCTCGGCCCTGAACAGCGGTCTGTTCGGCTCGTCACGTATGTTGATGGCGCTCTCCCGCCGCGGCGATGCACCGCGGGCATTGTCCTGGTTGAGCTCCCGGGGAGTGCCCGTTCCCGCGATCCTGACAGGTACCGTTTTCGGTTATTGCGCCGTGATCATGAGTTACGTGTCACCCGACACGGTGTTCCCTTTCCTGGTGAATTCCTACGGAACGGTCGCCATTTTCGTTTACGTGCTGATCGCTTTCGCGCAGTTGCGGTTGCGCGCGCGACTCGAGCGTGAAGCGCCGGCGACGCTCCGTGTTCGAATGTGGGGTTATCCTTATCTGACGGTGCTCGTGATCCTGGCGATGCTCGCCATCGTGGCGGCCATGGCGTTCATCCCGGACCAGCGCTCGTCGCTGCTGTTCGGAATCGTGAGTGCGCTCGTCATGTTGCTCGGGTACGCCGTGCGGCGCCGTTTCGGCTTCACGAGCCCTGAGACTCAGACAGTCGCCTAGAACGGCTTGTCCCCATTCACGGTGGCACGGTGCATCGTGCGGCGTTCCGGGAGATAGTCGGCAATCGCGTAGTGTTGTGTGACCCTGTTGTCCCAGAACGCGAGGTCATCGACTTTCCAGCGCCAGCGCACTGTAAATTCGGGCCTTCCGGCGTGCGCATACAGAAAATCGAGCAGTGAGCGGCTTTCGCCCGGACTCAGCTCGTTGATGTGCGTCGTGAATCCCTCGTTGACGAATAGCCCCTTGCGCCCACTGACAGGGTGGGTGCGAACGACGGGGTGATTGACTGGAGGATGTTTGGCCACGGCGCGTTCATAACGCTCCTTGAACGAAGGGTCGTTCTGCCAGCGTTCAGGGGGGAAGGATTTCGCAACCGAGTGCTGCGCGGTCAGTCCGTCGAGGAAAACGCGCATCGGCTTCGAGAGCGCCTCGTAGGCGGCAGAGCAGCTCGACCACAGCGTGTCGCCTCCCGATGTTGGAATGAGCTTCGCGGCGAGAATCCCGGCAAGCGGCGGCGTCTCGGTGAACGTGACATCCGTGTGCCAGTTGTCGTTGTCCGGAAGAAAGTCCGCATGGGTATCGAGCACCAGGATCTCAGGAAGATCGGGGAGCAGCGGATAAATGGGATGGACGTGAAGAGGGCCGAAGCGCGCCGCGAAACGGGCCTGCGCCTGCGGGGTAATCGGCTGGTCGCGGAAAAAAAGAATCTGGTATTCGACCAACAGCTCGCCGAGACGGTCGATTTCGGGTTGCGACAGCTCCGCTGAAAGGTCGACCCCCTCGACCAGGGCCCCGAGGGCGCGAGCGATGCGTGTTACCTGAATACCCACTTTCCGAACCTTCCTCTGCGGCGAGACTGGACGTCAGGGTGTAACGTACACAGGATGCCCTGGCATTCACCACCTCCATTGTCGCTCTACGTGCACTTCCCCTGGTGCGTGCGTAAGTGCCCTTATTGTGATTTCAATTCGTACACACTGCACGGTGAGCTCGATGAGCGCCGTTACGTCGAGGCGCTGGCGCGCGATCTGGAAGCGCAGGCGACGGACGTAAAGGGTCGGGAGGTGGTCAGCATCTTCTTTGGGGGCGGAACGCCAAGCCTCTTCTCACCGGGCGCTATAGGGCGGGTGCTCGCAGCGGCACGCCGACATCTCACGCTGGCCTCCGACGTCGAGGTGACGATGGAAGCGAACCCCGGGGCAATCGAGCGCGGCCGGTTCGGAGACTATCGGGCGGCCGGACTCACCCGGGTGTCATTGGGCGCACAGAGCTTCGATTCCCGGCGTCTCGAGGCACTCGGCCGGATCCATTCGCCCGACGAAACGCGGCGCGCGGCGACCGAATTGCACGCCGCGGGCCTCGACAATTTCAATCTCGACCTCATGTACGCCCTGCCAGGACAGGACGTCGAGGGCGCCGTGCGCGACCTGCAGGAGGCGCTGGCATTGGAGCCGGCGCACCTCTCGCACTACCAACTCACTCTCGAGGCGGGAACGGTGTTCGCAGCGCAGCCACCGGAGCTACCAGAAGACGACCTGGCGGCCGAGATGCTGGCCGAATGTCTTCTGCGACTGACGGACGCCGGCTTCGAGCACTACGAGGTCTCCGGGTACGCACGGCCCGGCAGGCAATGTCGCCATAACCTGAATTACTGGACCTTTGGCGACTACCTGGGAGTGGGCGCCGGCGCCCACGGCAAGTTGAGCTTCCCGGCGACCTCCGAGCCCGTCGTCCGGACGCTCCAGTTGCGCGAGCCCAGGCGCTACCTGGCCTCCGTTCCCGCCGTGGTGACCCGAAACCCGGTCCCGCAGGACCAGTTGCCCTTCGAGTTCATGCTGAATGCCTTGCGGCTCGTGAATGGCTTCGACGCGGCGCTCTTTACGGAGCGGACCGGACTCGGCTGGGACTCCGTTGCGCGCCAAATCGGGTCGTTGGTGGAGCGTGGTCTGCTGCAGAAATCGGGAACACACTTGCGTCCCAGTCCACAGGGTCTGCGGTTCCTCAATGAGCTACTGCTCACTTTTGTCAGCGAAACTGTCCCCAAAAGCGCGCAAATGGCCGGCCCTTTTGGATTGTCAACCGCGTCTTGAGACCCTGCGGGCCGCCCGGCACGGGCTTTATTCACAGGCCATGGGTCGCACATTGGAGAATGAGCGAATTACGCGCTAAACCGACCATGTAGCACAATGATGTAGTCGTAACCCATTGAGAAGTAAGGGCCAAAAGGGCTGGTCATTTTTTGATCAAGGTAACAAATATGCAATCTGGCCGCGAAATAGGGTGCCGCGCGGGAGCGTCATCCACAGAGTTATCCACAGCTTCTGTGGATAAGGAAACGCCAAAGGCGGACCTTGCAGCCCCTGGCGGGACCTGGGGCTGAGCCCCGCGCCAGGCGACCCTCGAAACCCCCTTGAGGCCGGCCGGAAGTGCCGCTAAACTCGCGCGCCCTTTAAACCGGTAGCCGTCGCCGCCATGTAGGACGGGCCCGCTCAGAAGCGCCGCTGGCGTCTTCGAGCTTTTGTAAAGAGAGATTCATCCCATGAAAGCCGCCACCCATCCCGACTATAAACAGATCACTGTGACTTGCACGTGCGGCAACACGTTCAAGACCGGCTCGACTCTCGGACAGGATCTGCAGGTCGAGGTTTGCTCGAACTGCCATCCGTTCTACACCGGTAAGCAGAAAATGGTCGACACCGCAGGCCGCGTGGACAAGTTCCGCAAGAAGTACGCGGCGGCTGGTGGCGCCAAGGCCGGTTAATTCCTCTGCCCGGGGGACGCCGCCCGTTCGAGGCGGCGCTCCACCCCGGCACCCGCCCGAACCCAACACGCGGAATCAGCCGTCGGCGTCGGGCGACCTCTTCAGGTCCTCAAAGTAAAACGCGCTTCATTTGGCGCGCTTACACCTCTCCCAAAAGTTCTACTCGCCGGTAACCGTACCGGCTTCGCTCGTGCGCCTTGATTCGGGGCACAGACCATGTAACCCTCTTTGACTCACGCCCGGTGCCCGAAGCGGACCGCGTAGCTCCCGATATCTTTTAGACCTGAAAAGCTTTCTACCGCATGAGCGACAAAAAATTCGAGCTCGTCGATCGAGCGACCGAGCGCAAATCGCAGCTACCCGTCCGCAATGGCACCGTCGGTCCTTCGGCCGTCGACGTCTCGACGATTCTGAAAGACCTCGGCGTCTTCACCTTCGACCCCGGCTTCGGAATGACGGCCGCGACGGAAAGTCGCATCACCTATATCGATGGTGACGCCGGACAGCTCATGTACCGCGGTTACCCTATCGAGCAGCTCGCCGAGAAGAGCTCGTTCACCGAGTGTGCCTACCTGCTGTTGCTGGGCGAGTTACCGAGCCGCAAGCAGCTGGACGAGTTCACCAACAACATCCGCCACCACACGATGTTGAATGAGACGCTGCTGCGTTTCTTCAACGGCTTCCATCACAACGCCCACCCGATGGCGATGGTGTCGGCGGTGGTGGCCTCGATGTCCGCGTTCTATCACGACACGATGGACATCTATAATCCGCGCCATCGGGAGATTTTCGCTCATCGCATCATTGCGAAGATCCCGACGATCGCCGCGGCCGCGCACAAGCACGCCATCGGCCAGCCGTTCGTATATCCGCGCAACGATCTCGATTACTGCAGCAACCTGTTGCACATGTTGTTTGCTGTACCCTGCGAGCCGTACCAGATCGATCCGATCGCCTCGCAGGCGCTCGACCTGCTGTTCGTTCTGCACGCCGACCATGAGCAGAACGCGAGTACCTCAACCGTGCGTCTCGCCGGCAGCACCGGCGCGAATCCCTACGCGGCGATTTCGGCCGGCGTTTCGGCGCTTTGGGGCCCGGCCCACGGCGGCGCCAATGAGGCCGTGCTCTCCATGCTCGAGCAGATCGGCACCGTGGACAACATCCCGAAATACCTCGACATGGCGAAGGACAAGTCGAGTCATTTCCGGCTCATGGGTTTCGGCCACCGCGTCTATAAGAACTTCGACCCGCGGGCGAAGATCATCCGCGAGATGTGCCACAAGGTCCTGGCGCGGCTCGGGCACTCCGACAACCCGCTGTTCGAGCTCGCCCTGCGCCTCGAAGAGATCGCGCTGAAGGACGAGTACTTCGTGTCGCGGAAGTTGTACCCGAACGTGGACTTCTATTCCGGCGTCATCTACAGCGCTATCGGCATTCCGCGCTCGATGTTCACCGTCATGTTCGCGATCGCGCGCACGGTCGGCTGGGTCGCGCACTGGCAGGAAATGATCTCCGACCCGGCCATGCGGATCGGGCGTCCCCGGCAGCTCTACACGGGCGCCACGAAGCGCGACTACAACGAGATCACGAAGCGAGGGTAGGTAGGCGCAAGGGGGAGCGGCAAGGGACCGCGGCAAGGGACCGCGCGAGATCCGTAGCTTGTTGCGCGCGCGGTGCGCGCTCGCAAGCGGCATAGGTCGGGCGAAGGCCCTCAGGTTGCCTCTCAGGTGGTTCCGTCGAGCAGTGACTCCACCTCGAAAGTGTTGGCTCGCCGCATGGGCTTGCCGTCGACCGGACTCACCGGCGCCTGTCGGATGCCGTCCGTCGGAAACACCGTCGCTTCGATCTCGAAGTCGCCCATCTCGAAACGGACCCCCGGGTAGGCGAGCACGCGCTCCGCGTTCATCTTCACGCGTTTTTCCGTTACCTCGTACGGGACGCGGTGATCCATCAGCTTCAGAGCAACCGATTCCGCGGTATCCGTGAACAGGTGCAGCTGCACGTCGGAGTGTTCGGTGGCCGTCCCACTCAACACGGGACCGACCAGCCGCGGCTCGAATTCCTCCAGGTAGCGCATCGCGCTGAGTGCGGCACGGCGCTGCGCGTACAAGGACTCGGTATGGGATTCGCCGCCAAACAGGCGTTGATACTCAACGAGCGCTGTTTCTATCTCGGTGTTCTTCGGCAGAACCGCGGAGCCGTCCGAGACGCCCAGGCGTTCCGCCGCTTTCTTCTTGGCTACGAAAAAGTCTCGGATACCGTGTTCGGCCATGATGCGCGCGGCTTCTTGTGCCAACGCGCGCCGCAGGTTGTCGCTGCGGCCCGGATGTTTCCTGGTCATCGCGTCGCTCTTCTCTAGGGCTTCGCCCGACTTCTCTGCGGGTCGCGACGACCCGCTACATCTTGCGGCGCTGCGCGCCGGGGGGAAGAACCTCCTACTTGCTCCGGGCTAAAAGATCGGCTCACCGCCTGCCTGTCCGGCTGGTCCTCCTTCCGCGCTTTGCGCCATCGAGCCCTGATCACCGGCCGGGAGATGGTCGGCCATGAAAATCTCCGCGATGCCGTTCGGGTTCTCGGCACTCACCAGGGCGCCGGATTCCGGCGATACCCGCAAGGTCACGATGCCGTCCGGCATCGGTCGCTTCTCCTGCGGTACACCTTTCAACGCCTCACGCATGAAATGTATCCAGATGGGCAGCGCCGTCCGCGAGCCTTCCTCACTGCCGCCCAAGGGGCGCTCCTGGTCGAATCCAACCCAGACGGTGGCGACGAGATGGGGTGTAAAGCCATTGAACCAGGTGTCCACGCTTTTATTGGTAGTGCCCGTTTTTCCCGCGATGTCAGCGCGGTTCAGCGCCAGCGCCCGTACACCCGTACCGTGTTTGATGACGTCAGCCATCATGTCCGTCATGATGTAGTCATTCTGCGGGGAAATCACGCGCGGTGCCAACTGTTCCGGTGGCAGAGGACCGGGTCCGCCTCGCACGCTGTCCTCGCTCTGGAGGACCTGTTCCGGAGTTCCGCTCAGCGTCAGGTCGCCCAGGGTCGCCGGGTGCTCGCATTCTTCGCACGCGATTTTCGGGGCCGCACGGTAAACGACCTCCCCCGCGGCGTTCTCGATTCGATCGACAAAGTAGGGCTGAACCCGAAAGCCGCCGTTCGCGAACACCGCGTAGCCGGTCGCGACCTCCAACGGGGTGGCCTGGAGGGTACCGAGCGCGAGCGTCAGGTTCTGCGGCAACACCCGCTTGTCGAATCCGAAGCGTGTCACGTAGTCGGTCGCGTACGGGGTGCCCAACTCACGCAGCAACCGGATCGTGACCAGGTTACGCGAGTGCGCCAGCGCCGTCCGCAGGCGTGTGGGTCCGCCAAACGCGCGCTCCGAATTCTCCGGTCGCCACGAGCTCTCGATGCCCTGCCCTTCCAACACGAAGGGCGCATCCAGGAGCGTGCTGGCCGGTGTGAAGCCATTTTCCAGGGCGGCCGAGTACAGGAATGGCTTGAAGCCCGAGCCGGGCAGGCGCTTCGCCTGGGTGACGCGGTTGTATTTGTTGGTGAAGTAGTCGAAGCCGCCGACGAGCGCGGCTATGCT
>DATMQL010000521.1:0-4365 GCA_035566815.1 Steroidobacteraceae bacterium
AGACCACTCAGCGCTTTTTGCGGCGGCGGGCTTTCGGGCTGTGGGCTGCGGCGGCCGTTGAAGTCGGCTGGGAAGCAGCCGCAGCGCCCTTCTTGTGAACCCCGAGCAGTGTCTCCATGAATCCCTCCTCAGCGCTCGAGCACACGGCCAGAAAAGAGGCCTCCGTGCACTCGGGGCCCGCGAGGTAAGCGTGCCCCATGTCCGAATCCAGGTAGATGCATTCGCCCGTTTCGAGGACGACCGGGTCATAGAATTCAGTGTGGACCGCCACCGAACCCTTCAGAACGAAAATAAACTCCTCGCCCGCATGCTTCGCGAGTGGGCCGAATTCCTCCACGGTCTTCGCTCGTGCGACACCCAACACGGGGATCATGCGCTTGCGTCGCAGCTCGGTGCACAGATACCCGTAGTCGTAATGCGCCGTATCGACGCGCACAAACTGGCCGCGCCGGCCGATGCTGCGCCTTCCGGATACCCGCGCCTCCGTGGGCTCATTGGGCTCTGCGAATAAAGATGACATTGGAATCTGCAGCCGCAGGCTGAGCTGCTGCAGTTTGTCGTAGGTGAGCGTGAGACGGTCATGCTCCACCTTTGCAAGCGTCGATAGCGGAATGCCCGTGTGCTGGCTCATCTCCTTCAACGTCCAGTCATTGCGTTGGCGGAGGTCGCGCACCACGCTGCCCAGTGTGGGTGGCGCCTTCACTGACGCGGCGGCATGGGTGGCGACCGGCTCGAACGCCTGTCCGGCGACGGGTTGATCAGGGGGCTTCATCGACACTCTCCGAATACTTCTCGAGCCGGATTCTAGCCAGTCGCAGCCGATCATGGCGCGCTACTGCGAAATTTGCACTGCGCGCGCTGGGCCGGCGACTTATCATGTGAACATGTTACGGTTCCTTGTGGTCCCCGCGGCCCTGACGCTGCTCGCTTTTTGTTGGCTTGCTCGAGTCGAGGCGCAGGAAGCGCTGGGAGCCTGTCTGAGTCATGATCGCCCTCGCTACGGCGATCATGACTCAGACAGGCTCCTAGCCCACGTGACCATCACCCGCGACGACTGGGGCATTGCTCACGTCAAGGGCCACACGGACGCCGACGCTGTCTTCGGCATGATCTACGCGCAGGCCGAAGATGATTTCAACCGGATCGAGACGAACTATCTGGTGAGTCTCGGCCGCCTTGCCGAGGCGGAGGGCGAAGGCGAGACCGCGATCTGGAAGGACCTGCGGCAGCGATTGTTCCTCGATACGCAGACCCTGCAGGCGGACTACGCCCGCAGCCCCCGGTGGCTCAAAGAGTTGATGCAGGCATGGGCGAGCGGACTGAATTATTTCCTGGCCACCCACCCCAACGTCCACCCGCGGGTCCTGACCCACTTCGAGCCCTGGATGGCGCTGAGTTTCAGCGAGGGCAGCATCGGCGGCGACATCGAGCGAGTCCCGCTCACCCAACTGCAGGCCTTCTACGAAAAGCGACCCATAGCCATGACGCTCGGCGAGCGCGGCCTGGAATTTCGCGAGCCGTCGGGCTCGAACGGCTTTGCCATAGCGCCGTCGCACACCAAGGACGGCCACGCACTGCTTCTCATCAACCCCCACACGAGTTTCTTTTTCCGTTCTGAGTTGCAAATGAGCAGCGACGCCGGCCTGAATGCCTACGGGGCCGTGACCTGGGGGCAGTTCTTCGTCTACCAGGGCTTCAACGCCAACGCCGGGTGGATGCACACCTCGAGCGGCGTCGACAATGTCGATGAGTTTGCCGAAACCATCGTCGGCGAACCGTGCGGCTCGTACTCCTATCGCTACGGCAAGGAGTTGAGGCGGGTCACCACAAAGACCGTAACGTTATCTTACCGCAAGACCGACGGCTCAATGGGCACGCGCAGCTTCACAACCTACGCCACACACCATGGCCCGATTGTCCGCGAGGCCGACGGTAAGTGGATCGCCTTCGCACTGATGAACCGCCCCGTGGCGGCGCTCGAACAATCCTTCCTTCGCACCAAGGCAACCGACTACGCCAGCTTTCTGAAGGTCGCCGCGCTCAAGGCCAACTCCACGAACAACACGCTGTTCGCCGACTCGAAGGGCGAGATCGCCTATCTTCATCCGCAGTTCGTGCCCGTGCGCGATAACCGGTTCAACTATCGGAAACCCGTGGACGGCAGCAATCCCGCAACCGATTGGAAAGGCCTGCACACGCTCGAGACCCTGCCTCATGTCGTATCTCCGGCCAATGGCTGGGTGATGAACACGAACAACTGGCCATGGACCGCGGCGGGCGCCGACAGCCCGAAGGCCGCGGACTTTCCACGCTACATGGACGAGGTCGGCGAGGTCCCCCGCGGCCCGCACGCGGTACTCGTACTGAACGCGCGGCGCGACTTCACACCGCAGACATTGATCGCGGCGGCGTACGATTCGTACCTAACTGCCTTCGCGCGATTTGTGCCGCTGCTGTCGGCGGCGTATGACAGGTTGCCGGCGGCAGACCCGACGAAAGCAACTCTTGCCGGGCCCATCGAGTTGCTGCGGACTTGGGACTACCGCTGGGGTCTTGATTCCACGCCCACGTCGCTGGCGGTGTTCTGGGGTGAAGCGCTCTGGGCGGTGGCTTCGCAGCCGGCGAACGATGCTGACATGTCAGTATGGGATTACATCGCAGAGCGCACGACCGACGCACAAAAACTCGCCGCGCTCGGCGCAGCGTTGCAACGGCTGACGCAGGACTTTGGCAGCGCAGTGGTCCCCTGGGGCGAGATCAATCGCTTCCAGCGCAACGACGGCGCGATCGTGCAGAGATTCGACGACTCGAAATCCAGCATCCCGGTTCCGTTTACTTCCTCGCGATGGGGCTCGCTGGCGTCCTTCGGCGCCACGCGCTATCCCGGGACGCGCCGCTACTACGGAACCTCGGGTAACAGTTTCGTTGCTGTCATTGAATTCGGTCCCACGGTGCGGGCGCTGGCGATCACCGCAGGCGGGGAGAGCGGTGACCCGGCATCGAAACATTTTGTCGACGAGGCGCAGCGTTACGCGGATGGCAACCTGCGCTCCGTCTATTTCTATCCCGCCGATCTCGCCGCCCACACCGAGCGGCGCTATCAACCGGGACAGTGAGCTACCCACCCGGCGCGATGTCGAACCGCAGAATCGTGCCCGCGCCCGCCGGGGCGGCCCCGAACGGTAAACGTGCTTGGCGTTTGCGCAAAAGGAACGGCCGGAGCGAGAACCCCGGCCGCCAGAGTCAAGACACACGAGAGGCACCTGACCAGGGACATGAGCCTTCTTCTATTCGTTTTTTTGAGAACGTAGAAGTGCTGACGTCCTGTCTTTTGTGACTTAATGTACGGCTGCGGCGGCAGTTGCAGCAGTCACTTGGATGAGTGACGGCAAAGAACGCCAACGCGAGGGTGAGCGCGGCAGTAAAGTTCACCGGTCGAAGTGATTCAGAGGTCCTGATGATGAGCTCGAAAGTGGATTGGAAGCGAAGGGTCCTGGGTGCGGCGCTGGCGCTCGCCCTGGTGGTGCAGCCGAGAGCGCACGCCGTGAGCGGCTACCTGTCGGGTCACGAAGTTGATTTCCACGGCGTCCTGCTGGGACCCCCGCAGGCGGATTCGCTCTGGGATCGCTCCGACCAGGGACTCGTGGAGGCGTATCAGTCAGTGGACGACGTGCGCTGGCAGATGGCCGACCTCGACGCCGCCCAGCTCTATCCGCGCTTCGAAGAAGCCTTCGGCCGTCCGATCGACAAGAAGACCTCCCCAGCGCTCGTCGCGCTACTCGATCGCGCCATAGAAGATGTGGAAGCAACAGCGTCCGCCGCGAAAGATTACTTTCACCGGCCGCGCCCGTTTCAGCGCCTGCAGTTGCAGCGGGTCTGTGATAAGTCCCCGGCGCCGAAACCCGAAACCCATCCCACACAGGGAACCTCGTACCCGTCGGGTCATAGCACTCGCGGCTGGACGGTTGCGATGATATTGGCGCGGGTGGCACCCGACCGCACGGCCGCGTTGATGGAGCGGGCGCAGATGTACGAGGAGAGTCGGCTCGTGTGTGGCATGCATTTCCCGTCGGATGTCGAAGCCGGTCACGAAGTGGCGATCGCGGTCGTCTCGCATCTGGATGCCTCCAACGATTTTCAGAACGATCTTGCCAGGGCGCGCAAAGAGCATACTGCGCACTGACCCGTCTAACACCGACCTGGCGAAGGTCAATTTCGAGCGCTGAGGAAGTCGCGGTAGCCGCCGCGGACCGCACCGCTTGCGGTAACGGCGGCCGCCACACGTCCGCTCAGCAGCGCGGCGAGCTCCGCCGTGTGTTGATAGTGGGACATGGTTGGAGTGATCGGCGACTGTGAGTGAGTCGC